>JBDHTH010000430.1:0-3540 GCA_039808545.1 Phreatobacteraceae bacterium
CGCTGCTCGCGCGCCGTTTCGAGGGGCTCGACGCCGCGCATGTTCCGCCGGCGCATTTCGCCAAGGGCAATTATTTCAGCCTCGGCGTGAAGGCACCGTTCTCGCGCCTGATCTATCCGGTGCCGGAGCCGGGCGGGCTCGGCGTGCATCTGACGCTCGACCTCGCGGGGCGCGGGCGGTTCGGGCCGGATGTCGAATGGCTTGCCGAGGGCATTCTGCCGGAGACGATCGACTACCGGGTCGATCCGTCGCGCGGCGAGGGTTTCTACGCGGCGATCCGCCGCTATTGGCCGGGGCTGCCGGATGGGGCGCTCGCGGCGGATTATTCCGGCGTCAGGCCGAAGCTGGTGCCGAAGGGCGGCGGGGAGGGCGATTTCGTCATCGACGGCCCCGAAACGCATGGCGTGCCGGGGCTCGTCAATCTCTTCGGGATCGAGAGCCCGGGGCTCACCTCGTCGCTGGCGATCGCCGATCTGGTCGCGGAGCGGCTAGGCCTGCCCGCGTAGCAAAGCGAGCGTCGCGGCATCCTCCCGGCCGCCGCAGAGGCGGTCGATCGCCGCGCGGAACACGCTGCCGGGCCGGGCCGCGCGGGCGAACAGCGTCATCGAGGAGCGGAACTTCATGTCGTCCGGGCTGCCGAAGACCGCCTCAAGGGAGGCGGGCGCGGCGTCCAGCACCAGGCGCGTGCAGTCCTCGAGACGCGGGCCGAGCACGGGATGCGCGAGATAGGCCCGCGCTTCCGCGAGGGACGTGATCGCATAGGCGGCCGCCATCGCGGATCGGCCGAGCCCGGCGATCTGCGGGAAGACGAACCACATCCAGTGGCTGCGCTTGCGCCCCGCCGCCAGTTCGCGCCGGACCTGATCGATCACCGGCGCCTGGGCGGCGAGGAAGCGCGCCAGATCGAAGGGGTCGCTGTCATCCATGCTCATCGCGGTCTTTCGATCCTGTCGGAGACCTTGGGGCCGTTGTCGACAGCCGGCCGCAAACGTCCTACGCCCTTTGCCAGGAAACGATGCGAAGGGAGCGAAACGATGACGGTGGTCGCGCTGTTCGGGGCCGGCGGCAAGATGGGCATGCGGCTCGGCCGGAACCTCGCCAAGTCGACGCTGGAAACCCGCTATGTCGAGATCAGCCCGGCGGGGCGCGAGCGTGTGCGGGAGGGGCTTGGCGTCGCGTGCGTCGCGCCGGAAGCCGCGCTCGAGGGGGCCGACGTCGTCGTCCTCGCGGTGCCCGACACGGCGATCGGCGCGGTGACCGCGAAATTGGTCCCAACGCTGAAGGCCGGCACCATCGTCGTCATCCTCGACGCAGCCGCGCCGCATGCCGGGCACTTGCCGAAGCGCGCCGACATTACTTATTTCGTCACGCATCCCTGCCATCCGCCGATCTTCAACGACGAGGTCGGGGAAGCGCGGCACGATCATTTCGGCGGCATCGCGGCCAAGCAGCACATCGTCAACGCGCTGATGCAGGGGCCGGAGGCGCATTATGCGGTCGGTGAGGCGGTCGCGAAAGTGATCTGGGCGCCGGTGATGCGCTCGCATCGGGTCACGGTCGAGCAGATGGCGATCCTGGAGCCGGGCCTGTCCGAAACCGTCTGCGCGACCCTGCTCGATGCCATGCGCGAAGCGATGGAGGAGGCGGTCCGGCGCGGCGTGCCGCCCGAGGCGGCGCGCGACTTCCTGCTCGGCCATCTCAACATCCTCGCGGCCGTCACCTTCAAGGAGATCGACGGCGTGTTCTCGGATGCCTGCAACAAGGCGATCGTGTTCGGCAAGGAGACGATCCTGAAGCCCGACTGGAAGCGCCTGTTCGAGCCGGACGAGATCGTCGAGAGCGTCCGGCGGATAACCTGACGGAGAAGCGCGATGCCATCGAGGAAGCCGACGACGCTCTACCGCTACCTGACGGGGCCGGACGATGCCGCCTTCTGCCACCGCGTCAGCGCGGCGATCAACAGGGGCTGGCAGCTCTACGGCCCGCCGACGCTGACCTTCGACGCCGCCAAGGGCCGCGTCATCTGCGGCCAGGCGATCGTCAAGGATGTCGAGGGAATCGACTATTCGCCCGATCTGAAGCTGTCGGACTATTAAGCCCGCTCCGGCGCTTGACCAAACCGCAATCTTTTCGCGCTACGACCGGCGCGGGTTTCGGGAGAACGCGCGATGGCCGTGTTGGTGATTGGCGGTGCCGGCTATATCGGCAGCCATATGGTTCTGGCGCTCGCCGATCGCGGCGAGCAAGTCGTGGTGCTCGACGATCTCTCGACGGGCTTCGCCTGGGCGCTGCATCCGAGCGCGCGGCTGATCGTCGGCGATATGGGAAACGCCGCCCTGCTCGACAGCATCATTCGGAATCACGGCATCGACGCGATCGTGCATTTCGCGGCGCGGATCGTGGTGCCCGATTCCGTCGCAGACCCGCTTGGCTACTATGAGGCCAACACCGTCAAGACGCGCGGCGTGATCGCGGCGGCGGTGCGCAACGGGGTCAAGAACTTCATCTTTTCGTCCACGGCCGCCGTCTACGGCACGCCGGCCAGCGAGACCGTCGACGAGCGGGCTCCGGTCGCGCCCGAAAGCCCCTATGGCGCCTCCAAGCTGATGACCGAATGGATGCTGCGCGATGCCGGGCTCGCGCATCCGCTCACCTACGTGATCCTGCGCTATTTCAACGTCTGCGGCGCCGATCCGGGTGGGCGCAGCGGGCAATCGACCAGAAACGCGACGCATCTGATCAAGGTGGCGTGCGAGGCGGCGCTCGGCGGCCGGCCGGGCATGCAGATCTTCGGCACCGATTATCCGACGCCGGACGGCACGTGCCTTCGCGACTACATCCATGTCAGCGACCTGATCGCCGCCCATGTCGCGGCGCTCGATCATCTACGGCGCGGCGGCGCCAGCGATCTCTTCAATTGCGGCTACGGGCGCGGCTATTCGGTGCGCGAAGTGATCGACACCGTGAAGGCGGTGTCGGGCGTCGATTTCCCGGTCGCGATCGCGCCGCGCCGGCCGGGCGACGCGACCGCGATCGTCGCCGATTCGGCCAAGATCCGCTCGGCGCTCGGCTGGGCGCCGGCGCATGACGACCTCACGCATATCGTCGATACGGCGCTCGCCTGGGAGCGCCGCCTGATGCGGCCGAACCAGCCGCGCTGATATCAGATTTCCAGCCCGTTCTTGCGGGCGAGAGCCTTCAGGTCGGTTTCGGGGCGGGCACCGGTATGGCCGATGACCTCGGCCGCCGCGAGCGCGCCGAGGCGGGCGCTGTCGGCATGCGCGAAGCCCTTGGCGTAGCCGTGCAGGAAGCCGGCCGCGAACAGGTCGCCGGCCCCCGTCGTGTCGACGAGCTGCGGCACCGGGAAGGCCGGCACCGAGACGCGCGCCTCGCCCTCGACGACGGTCGCGCCTTGGGCGCTGCGCGTCACCACCGCGAGCCTTGCGAGGCGGCCGAGCGCCGTGATCGCTTCCTCAGCGTCGGGCGTCTCGAACAGCGCCTTGGCCTCCGCCTCGTTGGCGAAGACGATGTCGACCTCGC
>JBDHTH010000431.1:0-3534 GCA_039808545.1 Phreatobacteraceae bacterium
ATCGGCCGGACGGTCGCCGATACGTTTCTGCGCGAGGGCGCGAAGGTTTTCGTCTGCGACGTCGACGAGCAGGCGCTGGCGACGCTCGATCCGGCCATCGGGCGGATCGTGGCCGACGTGGCGGATCGCGATTCGGTGGCGGGGCTGTTCAAGGCAGCGCTCGCCCAGCTCGGCGGGCTCGATACGCTCGTCAACAATGCCGGCATCGCCGGGCCGACGGGCCGGGTCGAGGAGATCACGCCGGAAGACTGGGATCGCTGCCTGCAGGTCAACATCACGGGGCAGTACAATTGCGCGCGCCTCGCGGTCCCGGCCCTCAAGGAGAGCGGCAACGCCAGCATCATCAACCTCGCCTCGGCGGCCGGGAAGTTCGGCTTCGCGCTGCGCTCGCCCTATGCGGCGTCGAAATGGGCGGTGGTCGGCTTCACCAAGTCGCTGGCGATCGAGCTCGGGGAATTCGGCATCCGCGCCAATGCGATCCTGCCGGGCATGGTCGACGGGCCGCGCATCCGGCGGGTCGTGGAGGCGAAGGCGGCGGCGCGCGGCGTGCCGTTCGAGGCGCAGGAGAGGGACATGCTGTCGCATGTCTCGCTCGGCTGCATGGTGACGCACCAGCAGCTCGCCGATTTCATGTGCTTCATCGCCTCGCCGCTCGGGCGCACGATCTCGGGGCAGGCCCTGTCGGTGGACGGCGATACGCGGATGCTGAGCTGACCGTCGTCTAATCCGCAAAAGCAAAGGGCGCTCCGAGGAGCGCCCTTTCTTCTCTTCAAGCCCGCAATGTCAGCAGGGGGTCCAGACCGTGCGGCCGTTATTGTCCGGCACGTAGCAGCCGCGACGGCGGCGCGGAGCCTCGTAATAGGCCGGCGGCGCTTCCTCGTAGTAGCGGGCCGGCGGCGGATCGTCGTAGTAGTACGGATCCTCGTAGCGACGCTGGTTGGCGATGATCGCCGTGCCGAGAATGCCAAGCGCTACGCCGGCTGCGATCGCGCCGCCGGGATTGCCGCGATGGTGCCGCCAATGGCCCGGGCCGCGGCGACGATACTGGACGTCCACGAGGTCGCTGTTGGCGACGGGCGCGACCTGCGGAGCGACCGCGTTGATCGGCAGTGCCATGGAGGGCGCCGCAGTGGTCGTGACCATAAGCGCGGACCCGAGTATCGCCGCGACGCCGGTCGCCAGCAGCTTGGTCTTCAACGACATCATAAATCTCCTTCGGTTGCGGCCGGTCGCGCGATGAACGCCCGACGCGCCGGCCACTTAGGATTCGCCCGCAGCGTGCGGATCCTACACGCCAGAACGCCGGACGCCGAGAAAAAGTTCCGATTGGTCAATGGGATGTTGCCGAGCATCGCAAAATCCGAAGGCGCCGTAGCGTCCGGCGCTTCTGCCATGCGCTCTTCGCAAGGCGCGCAATTGCAGGCTCGGCCGGGTTGCGGCAGATTGTGGGGTGGTCCCATCTCGCGTTTGCTGCGGCGGCGAACGCGAGGCCACCAATGCGGGAGGCTTCATGGCACGGCAATTGGCGGTGCGACGCCATGACGAGATTCTGAAGCGGCTGAAGGGAACGGGTTCGGTCAGCGTTGCCGAGATGGCGTCGCATTTCGACGTTTCGCGCGAGACCATCCGCCGCGACCTCAAGCTTCTCGCGGAACGCGGCGTGCTCGACGTGGTGCATGGCGGGGCGGCAACGCGGCAACTCGTGGAAACCGCGATCGAGACGCGCGAGCAGGAGAACATGGCCGGCAAGCTCCGGATCGGGCAGGCGGCCGCCGCGCTGGTGCCGAACGGCGCGACCGTGCTGCTCGATGCCGGGACGACGACGCATGCGGTCGCGGTGGCGCTGCTCGGCCATCAGGGGCTGACCATCGCCACCAACGCGCTGCCGATCGCCTTCCTGCTGGCGCGGCAGTCGAGCCACCGGCTGCTGATGCTCGGCGGCGAGGTCGACCGCAACGACACCGCCTGCCTCGGCGGCCAGACGATGGAGGCGCTCGCGCAGGTGCGCTTCGATTTCGCCTTCATCGGCGCCGGCGGCATCGTCGAGGACGGGGCGGTCACCGACTATACCTCGGAGGCGGCGCGTTTCCGGCGGCGGCTGATCAAGGCGGCGCAGAACAGCTATTTCGTCACCGACCAGTCGAAGTTCCGGGTCGATACGCCGTATAGGATCGCCGATATCGAGGCGCCGACCGGAGTCATCACCGATGCGCCGCTCGACCCGGTGTTCGCGGAGCTATTCGAAAAGCGCAATGCGGGCTTGATCGTCGCCGATCGGTAGTGGCTTTTTGTTGCAAAATGTGGTTTTCAAGGGTGCCGCTTCATAAGCGCGCGGCTTATGGAGCACCGGATGTCCCTCCCGTCTCAGGCTGAAATCGTCATCATCGGCGGCGGCATCGTCGGCGTCTCGGTCGCCTATCACCTCGCCAAGCTCGGCCGGCGCGACATCGTGCTGCTGGAGCAGGGGCGACTCTCGGGCGGCACCACCTGGCATGCGGCGGGCCTCGTCGGGCAGTTGCGCAGCCACGCCAACCTGACGCGCCTGATCCGCTATTCGGCCGAGCTCTATGCCGGGCTCGAAGCCGAGACCGGGCTCGCGACCGGCTGGAAGCGCTGCGGCTCGGTCTCGGTGGCGCGCAGCGAAGCGCGGATGGTCGCGCTGAAGCGTACCGCCGCGGCGGCGCGCGGGCAGGGCGTCGAGTGCCATCTGATCAGCCCCGAGGAGGCCGGCAAGCTCTGGCCCGTGATGCGGACCGACGATCTCGTCGGCGCCGTCTGGCTGCCGGGCGACGGCAAGGCCAATCCCGCCGACGTGACGCAGGCGCTGGCGCGGGGCGCCCGGCTCGGCGGCGTCCGCATCATCGAGCAGACGCGCGTCACCGGGCTCGTCAAGCAGGGGCGGCGCGTCACGGCGGTCGAGACCGACCAAGGCACGATCCGCTGCCAGACGCTGGTGATCGCCGCCGGGCAATGGTCGCGGGCGGTCGGACGGATGTGCGGCGTGACGATCCCGCTGCATTCGGCCGAGCACATGTACATCGTCACCGAGCGGATCGCCGGCGTGACGCCGGACCTGCCGGTGATGCGCGATCCGGACGGCTACATCTATTTCAAGGAGGAGGTCGGCGGCCTCGTCATGGGCGGCTTCGAGCCGAAGGCCAAGCCGTGGGGCATGGACGGAATCCCGCATCCCTTCGAGTTCCAGCTCCTGCCCGACGACTGGGACCAGTTCGAGATCCTGATGGAGAACGCTCTGATCCGTGTGCCGGCGCTGGCCGACACGCCGGTCAAGAGCTTTGTCAACGGGCCCGAGAGCTTCACGGCCGACAACAACTACATCCTCGGCGAAGCACCGGAGACCGACGGCGTGTTCGTCGCAGCCGGCTTCAACTCGATGGGCATCGCCTCGGCGGGCGGGGCCGGCAAGGCGCTCGCCGAATGGATCGTCGAGGGGCGGCCGAGCATCGATCTGTGGCCGGTCGATATCCGCCGCTTCGCCGCCTTCCAGGGCAACGGCGCCTGGCTGAAGGACCG
>JBDHTH010000432.1:0-3523 GCA_039808545.1 Phreatobacteraceae bacterium
CCGCTCTGGATACCACAGTCGGGCGTGGTGGGCGGGATCGTCATCCTGCTCATCGCCTTCATCGACGAATGGGTCCGCGTTCTTCGCGGCCACAGGCCGGGTTACGAGAAGGAGCCGCCGGCGACCACCGAGGAACTGATCGAGCGCGTTTCGCAGGGCGGAGTGTAGGCGATGGAGATCGGCTTCGTCGCGCTTTCGGGGATCCTGCTGCTGGCGCTCATCGTGCTGCTCGCCGGCGGCCTCTGGATAGCCCTTGCGCTCGGCGCCGTCGGCTATATCGCGATGATGCTGACGACGGATGTGCCGATCGGCTCGGTCGTCGCCACGAAGATCTGGGGCGCCAGCGCCGAGTGGACGCTCGCGGCGCTGCCGCTGTTCATCTGGATGGGCGAGATCCTGTTCCGGACCCGCCTCTCCGAACAGATGTTTCGCGGCCTCTCGCCGTGGCTGCAATGGCTTCCCGGGCGGCTGATCCATTGCAACGTGATCGGCTGCGGCATCTTCGCCGCCGTTTCGGGATCGTCGGCCGCCACCTGCGCGACGATCGGCAAGATCGCGCTGCCGGAGCTCGAAAGGCGCGGCTACGACGTCAAGCTCTCGATCGGTTCGCTCGCCGGGTCGGGGACGCTCGGCCTGCTGATCCCTCCATCCATTCCGATGGTGGTCTATGCCGTGACGGCCAATGTCTCGGTGCTGCAGGTCTTTCTCGGCGGCTTCCTGCCGGGGCTGCTGGTGATGGCCCTCTACTCCGGCTACATCATCGTCTGGTCGCTGCTCAACCCGTCGAAGACGCCGCCGCGCGACCCGCCGATGCCCTTCGTCGAGAAGCTGCGCCAGTCGACGAAGCTTTTTCCCTGCGTCCTGCTGATCGTGGCGGTCTTCCTCTCGCTGGCGCTCGGCTTCGCGACCGCGACCGAATGCGCGGCGTTCGGCGTCATGGGCGCGCTGCTGCTGGCCTGGTGGAGCGGCACGCTGACACGGGCGACCTTCCTCGAAAGCGTCATGAGCGCGACGCGGCTGTCCTGCATGATCATGCTGATCCTGGCGGGCGCCGCCTTCATGACCGCCGCGATGGCCTACACCGGCATACCGGCGGCGCTCGCCGAATGGGTCAAGGGACAGGACCTCTCGCCGCACATGCTCGTGGCGGCGTTGACCATCATGTACATCATCCTCGGCTGCCTGGTCGACGGGATCTCGATGATCGTGCTCACGGCCGTCATCGTGCTCCCGATGGTGAAGGAGGCGGGCTTCGACCTCATCTGGTTCGGCGTCTATCTCGTGATCCATGTCGAGATGGCGCAGATCACCCCGCCTGTCGGCTTCAACCTGTTCGTGCTCCAGAACATGAGCGGGCGCGATACCTGGACCATCGCGCGGGCGGCGTTTCCCTTCTTCCTTCTCCTGAACGTCGCGGTCGTGATCGTGACCTTCTATCCGAACATCATCCTGTTCCTGCCCAAGCTCGTATTTCCGAACTGATCGCCGTAAGCTCTCGCCAGAGCGTTTTCTTGGGAGATCCGAATGCAGCGCAGACATATGCTAGCAGGCCTTGTCCTCGGCCTCGCCCTCGCGGCCAGCCCCGCCCAGGCGCAGACCAAATGGAACCTGCCGGCCGCCTATCCGGCCGACAATTATCATTCCGAGAATCTGGTGCAGTTCGCCAAGGACGTCGAGGCGGCGACCGGCGGCAAGCTGGCGATCACGGTCCATCCCGGCGCCGCGCTGTTCAAGGCGCCGGAGATCAAGCGGGCGGTGATCACCGGACAGGCACAGATCGGCGAGGTGCTCGGCTCGCTGCACGAGAACGAGGATCCGATCTTCGGCGTCGATACCGTGCCGTTCCTCGCCTCCAGCTTCCCCGAGGCCAGGAAGCTGTACGACGCCTCCAAGGCGGCGCTCTCCAAGAAGCTGGAAAGCCAGGGGCTGATCCTGCTGTTCGCGGTGCCGTGGCCGCCGCAGGGCCTCTATTCCGCCAAGGAGATCAACAAGGTCGAGGACCTGAAGGGCGCCAAGTGGCGCGCCTACAATCCCGGTACGGCGCGCATCGCCGAGCTGGTCGGCGCGCAGCCCGTCACGGTGCAGGCCTCCGAGCTCGCGCAGGCGCTCGCCACCGGCGTCATCAACGCGATGATCACCTCGAGCGCGACCGGCTATGACAGCAAGATCTGGGAATCGCTGAAATATTACTACGAGGCCCAGGCCTGGATCCCGAAGAACCTGATCTTCGTCAACAAGGCGGTGTTCGACGCGCTCGACAAGCAGACGCGCGAGGCGATCATCACGGCGGCGGCCGCGGCGGAGACGCGCGGCTGGAAGCTCGCCGAGGAGAAGACCAAGTTCTATGTCGAGCAGCTCAAGGCCAACAAGATGAACGTCCAGCCGCCTGGGCCGGAGCTGAAGGCGGGGCTCGCCAAGATCGGCGAGACGCTGACCGCCGACTGGCTGAAGCGCGCCGGCCCGGACGGCAAGGCGATCGTCGACGCCTACAAGAAATAGGCTGGCAAGCCGCCTTTCCGCATGGCGGCCGAGCTTTGCGGCCGGCCCGTCCGGGGCCGGCGGCGCGATATACATCCCGACCGGCCGGCGATGACGCCCGCCGGTCGATCGCATTCATGGAGGCGTCGCGATGGACTATGTACGTTTCGGCAAGACGGGGCTCGAGGTCTCGCGGCTCTGCCTCGGCTGCATGACCTATGGCGATCCGAAATGGCGCGAATGGGTGTTGCCGGAGGACCAGTCGCTGCCCTTCTTCAAGGCGGCGATCGAGAAGGGCATCAATTTCTTCGACACGGCCGACATGTATTCGATCGGCGTCTCGGAGGAGATCACCGGGCGAGCGCTGAAGCAGCTCGCGCGGCGCGAAGAGGTGGTGGTCGCCACCAAGGTCTTCAACGCGATGGGGCCGAAGCCGAACCAGAAGGGCCTGTCGCGCAAGCATATCCGCGAGGCCTGCGACGCGAGCCTGAAGCGGCTCGGCATGGACTATATCGACCTCTACATCATCCACCGGCTCGACCCGAACACCGAGATGGAGGAGATCGCCGAGGCGCTGGACGACCTCGTCAGGGCCGGCAAGGTGCTCTATCTCGGCGCCTCCTCGATGTGGGCCTGGCAGTTCATGAAGCTGCTCGGCATCCAGCGTGCCAAGGGCTATGCCGAGTTCGTCTCGATGCAGAGCTACTATTCGGCGATCTACCGGGAGGACGAGCGCGAGATGATCCCGCTCTGCCGCTCCGAGGGCATCGCGCTCACGCCCTGGAGCCCGCTGGCGCGCGGCTTCCTGGCCGGCACCGTGCCGCAGCCGGGGCAGGGGGGCCTCAGGAGCCGCACGGACGGCAATGTCTGGCAGCGCCTCGGCATCGGCTCGGAGGCCGACTACGCGATCCTCGCGCGAGTCGGCGAGATCGCCGAGCGGCTCGGCGTGAAGCGGGCGCAGCTGGCGCTCGCCTGGGTGCTGGCGCAGGACGGCATCACGGCGCCGATCGTCGGCGTCTCCAAGCCGCATCACCTCGACGACGCG
>JBDHTH010000433.1:0-3520 GCA_039808545.1 Phreatobacteraceae bacterium
CCTGGTGCCGCAGCGCGTCGCGGTGAATGGCGGCTTCGCGCGGGCCTGGGACGGCGAGGGCGCCGACGTGATGACCGAGCTTGGCGGCCGCGAGGCCTTCCGCGACGATGTTGCGGCGATTCACGCGCGATTCGCGTCCTTGCCGAACGAGACGCTCGACCGTCTGGCGTCGAAAGCGGGCGCGTCCGGCGGCGGCTGGCGGGCGATCGGCCTCGATCCGGAGGGGATCGACCTGGCGGCCGGCGACATGGTCGCGCGGCTGGACTTCCCGTCCCCGGCCGAAACCGTCGAAGCGGCGTTTTCGGCCCTTGCGTCACTTTGACGGAGGGCGAATAATCAGCAATCGTTGATTGTGGCCACCGGGTCGCGATCGATGGCCGAGGCTCGATCGCCATCGCCGCCGGCCGAACGTGCTTAACAAAACGTGCTTTAACAAGCGGATGAGCACTTCGAGGTCGACGGAATGCGGACGTTACTCGGTAGCAGCCTGCCGGCGGATCTCTTCGCCCAGATCAGCCGTGCCCTCAATCTCGATAGCGACGAGTTCTCGCTGCTCGCCACCGTCGACGCCGCCATGGCGATCGCCGACGCGAGCACCGACGACATGCCGCTCATCTACGTCAATCCGGCCTTCACGGAGCTGACCGGCTACGCCGCCGAGGCGGCGCTCGGGCGCAATTGCCGGTTCCTTCAGGGCAAGGACACGGCGGATGCCGACCGGGCCGCCTTCAAGGCCGGCTTTGCGACCGGCCAGCCGTTCCGCGTCGAGATCCTCAACTACCGGGCCGACGGCAGCGCCTTCCGGAACCGGGTGTTCATCTCGCCGCTGCGTGACGAGGAGGGCCGCATCCGCCGTTTCCTGTCGATCCAGGCCGGCCACCCGGTGCTGCGCGGCGACAGCGAGGCGGCGCTGCACGAATTCCGCCACCGGGTGAAGAACCAGATGCAGGCGATGGTCAGCCTGATCGCCCTGCAGGCGCGCCGGGCCGCGAGCCCGGAGGTGCGGGCCGTGCTCGAGGACATGCGCGTGCGCTTCTTCGCGCTGTCGCGGATCACCGACGACCTGTCGCCGACGGCCGGCGCGGGCCTCGACGCGCATGTCGAGGGGCTGGCGCGCGAGGTCGCGGCCCTGTTCGATCCGGATGGTCATCATCGCCTGGAGCTCGATCTCGCGCCGCTGTCGATCGACGCCGACCGCGCCGGGCGGATCGGCCAGATCCTCGTCGAGCTGATGATGAACGCCTATCGCCACGCCTTCGCGGGCCGGACCGGCGGCACGCTGACGGTACGGCTGACGCAGCCCGATCCCGCCACCGCCGAATTGACCGTCGCGGATGACGGTCCGGGCTGGACGGAGCCCGACCCCAACCGCTCGCATCTCGGCCTGTCGCTCGTCGCGACGCTGGCGCGCGGCGTGAGCGGCGAGATGAGCCGGCGGACCGAAGGCGGCCTGTCGACCGCGATCCGCTTCCCGCTTCAACTCTAGCGCCCACCGAACGGCTCGAAACGCGAATTTGGATCGATACAGCCCGGCCTGCGGCTGAAGATCATCGCAAATATCGGTGCGGCGTAGTGCGCCGGATCGCGCGCTCGGCGTTGATATTTCAGGTCTTCGCGACGCGCCCGCCTTTCTTTCGTCGTCCAAGGCGGATATTGACGCGGATCTCCGGGCCTCCGGACAAGATAATCGACGCGCAGGGAGTGTATCGATGCAGATTGCTCACGATCGGAACGAGGCCGTGGCCGCGTTTGGCTTTCGTGATCTGGCAGCCGTTCATTGGAACCTTCTGCCGGCGCGCCTGTACGAGGAGGCTCTGAAGCGCGGCGAGGCGAAGCTGTCGGCGCATGGCGCGCTGATGGCCGATACGGGCGCCCATACGGGCCGCTCCCCCAAGGACAAGTTCGTCGTGCGCGACGAAACCACCGAGGACAATGTCTGGTGGGACAACAACGCGCCGATCAGCCGCGCGCAGTTCGATCTCCTGCACGCCGATTTCATGGCGCATGCGGCCGGCAAGGAATTATTCGCGCAGGATCTCTATGGCGGCGCCGACGAGAAACGCCGCATCGCGGTGCGCGTCTTCACGGAGTTCGCCTGGCACTCGCTGTTCATCCGCAACCTGCTGATCCGCCCCGATCGCGCCGCGCTCGCCGGTTTCGCGGCCGAGATGACGATCGTCGACCTGCCCTCCTTCAAGGCCGATCCGGCCCGGCACGGGGTACGCAGCGAGACCGTCATCGCCTGCGACTTCGCGCGCAAGATCGTGCTGATCGGCGGCACGTCCTATGCGGGCGAGATGAAGAAGTCGGTCTTCACGTTCTTGAATTACGTGCTCCCCAAAGCGGGCGTCATGCCGATGCACTGCTCGGCCAATGTCAACGACAAGGGCGAGAGCGCGCTGTTCTTCGGCCTTTCGGGCACCGGCAAGACCACGCTGTCGGCCGACCCGACCCGCACGCTGGTCGGCGACGACGAGCATGGCTGGGGCCCGGACGGCATCTTCAACTTCGAGGGCGGCTGCTACGCCAAGACGATCAAGCTCTCGGCCGAGGCCGAGCCCGAGATCTTCGCGACGACGCGGCGCTTCGGCACGGTGCTGGAGAACGTGACGCTCGATCCGGAGACGCGCATTCCGGACTTCGACGACGGCTCGAAGACCGAGAACACGCGCTGCGCCTATCCGCTCGACTATATCCCGAACGCCTCGGAGACCGGCCGGGCGCCGCATCCGAAGAACATCATCATGCTGACGGCCGACGCCTATGGCGTCATGCCTCCGATCGCCCGCCTGACGCCGGCGCAGGCGATGTACCATTTCCTGTCGGGCTTCACCGCCAAGGTGGCGGGCACCGAGAAGGGCGTCACCGAGCCGCAGCCGACCTTCTCGACCTGCTTCGGCGCGCCCTTCATGCCGCGCCACCCGTCGGAATACGGCGACCTGCTGCGCGGCCTGATTGCCGAGCACGGGGTCGATTGCTGGCTGGTCAACACCGGCTGGACGGGCGGCAAGTTCGGCGTCGGCCGCCGCATGCCGATCAAGATCACGCGCACGCTGCTCGCCGCCGCCCTCGACGGCTCGCTGCGCAACGCCTCGTTCCGCACGGACCCGTATTTCGGCTTCCAGGTGCCGACCTCGGTGCCGGGCGTGCCGCCGCACATGCTCAACCCCTATGCGACCTGGGCCGACAAGGCCGATTTCGACAAGACGGCGCGCAATCTCGTCGCGATGTTCCGCGAGAACTTCACCAAGTTCGAGCGTCATGTCGGCGAGGACGTCGCCAAGGCGGCGCCGAAGGTGCTGATCCCGGCCGCCTGACGCGCCGGCACAAGACATGGAAACAAAACGGGCGCCGCGGCGCCCGTTTTCATGTCTCGTCCCTTGTCGATTGCGACCTTGGATCGCGGCGTCCTCATTAGAACGATCCAAAAGAGACAGCCGCGCGCTCGGAGAAATCGGCAGTCCCCTAGCCGTGCTTTTCCATGGTGAGGGACTTGTAGGTCTCGGTCAGCTCGCTGATC
>JBDHTH010000434.1:0-3517 GCA_039808545.1 Phreatobacteraceae bacterium
GGTGGCGGCGATCATCGGCGCCGGCATTATCCCGGTCGCGATCGAGTTCATGGACCGCCAAGCCGTGGAGATCTGCGAGGCCTTCGCCAAGGCCGGCTACCCGCTCGACGTGGAGGCGCTGCTGATCGTGGAGGTCGAGGGCTCGGAGGCCGAGATGGAGGCGACGCTGAAGCGCATCGTCGCGATCGCCGAGCAGCACGGCGTGAGGACGATCCGCGAGAGCAAGTCGGCGCTCGAATCGGCGCTGATCTGGAAGGGCCGCAAATCGGCCTTCGGCGCGACGGGCCGCATCGCCGACTATATCTGCATGGACGGCACGGTGCCCACGGGTCAGCTCTGCCATGTGCTGGAGAGAACCGACGAGATCGTCAAGCATTACGGCTTGCGCGTCGCCAATGTCTTCCACGCGGGCGACGGCAACATGCATCCGCTGATCCTCTACAATATCAACGACCCGGCCGAGGCCGCGAAGGCGGAGGCGGCAGGCGCCGACATCCTGAGGCTGTGCGTGGAGGCCGGCGGCTGCCTGACCGGCGAGCACGGCGTCGGCATCGAGAAGCGCGACCTGATGGGCGCGCAGTTCAACCCGGTCGATCTCGCGCAGCAGACGCGCATCAAGTCCGTGCTCGATCCGGACTGGCTTTTGAACCCCGCCAAGGTCTTTCCGCTCGACACGCCGCGCGAGGCCGCATGAGCGAGGCTCCCGCGAACGGCCTGCGTCATTTGCCGGCAACCGAGGAGGCTCTGGCCGCCATCGTCAAGACGGCGCATGACGATGCCGCGCCGCTCGCGGTGTCGGGCAACGGCTCGAAGGCCGGCATCGGCCGCGACGTGCAGACGGCCGCCGAGGTCTCGACCGCGGGCATGACCGGCATCACGCTGCACGAGCCCTCCGAGCTCGTCATCGCGGCTCGGGCCGGCACGCCGATCGCCGAGATCGAGCAGGCGCTCGCCGCCAAGGGCCAGATGCTGCCCTTCGAGCCGATGGACCACCGGATGCTGCTCGGCAGCGACGGCGCGCCGACGGTCGGCGGCATCGCGGGCGCCAATGTCTCGGGTCCGCGCCGCATCCAGGCCGGCGCCTGCCGCGATTCGATGATCGGCGTGCGCTTCGTCAACGGGCGCGGCGAGGCCGTGAAATCGGGCGGCCGGGTGATGAAGAACGTCACGGGCTACGATCTCGTGAAGCTGATGGCGGGCTCCTGGGGCACGCTCGGCATCCTCACCGAGGTGGTCTTCAAAGTGCTGCCGCGTCCCGAGGCCGAGACGACGCTGATCTATCGCGGGCTCGACGACGGCGCCGCGATCCGCCTGATGTCGGCGGCGCTCGGCAGCCCCTTCGAGGTGAGCGCGGCGGCGCATCGGCCGGCGCGCCGTGCAGCCTCCGGCGGCACCATGCTGCGGCTGGAGAATGTCCCCGCCTCCATCGCGTATCGGGGCGACGCGCTGGCGGCGCTGCTCAGCGAATACGGCACGCCGGAGCGCGCCGAGGGCGAGGCGTCGATGGCGCTGTGGCGCGGCGTGCGCGACGTCGCCGATTTCTCCACCGATCACGCGCAGGCGATCTGGCGCCTCTCGACCGCGCCCTCGCGGGCCGCCGCGCTCGTCGCGCGCATCCGCGCACAGCGCGACGCCGAGGTGCTCTACGATTGGGGCGGCGGCCTCGTCTGGCTGGAGACCGGGGCGGAGGGCGATGGCGGCGAGGCCGCGATCCGAGCCGCCATCGGCGCCAGCGGCGGGCATGCGACGCTGGTCCGCGCGCCCGACGCGCTGCGGGCCGCGAGCACGCCCTTCGAGCCGCCGAGCGCCGGCGTCGCGGCGCTGAACCGCGCCATGAAGGCGAGCTTCGATCCGGCCCGCATCCTCAATCCGGGGCGCATGCATGTCGGCCTCTGAGGCGCAGCTTGCGCCGCGCGCGAAAGCGCAGACGCTTCTCTGGGCGGTTGTGGCGGTCGCCATCATCGCCGGCACCGCCCTCGTGCTGCACGGAATGGGCCGCATCTGGATCTGCAAATGCGGCACCGTGAAGCTCTGGCACGGCGTCGTCGTCAGCTCCGAGAACTCCCAGCACCTTTCGGACTGGTACACGCCCTCGCATGTCATCCACGGCTTCGTCTTCTATTTCGGGCTCTGGCTCCTCCAGCGCTGGACCGGCTGGAGGATGAGCTTCGGCGCCATGCTGGCGGCCGCGCTCCTCGTCGAATGCGGTTGGGAGATCATCGAGAATACCAACGCGGTGATCGAGCATTACCGCTCGGTGACGATCTCGCTCGACTATTACGGCGACAGCGTCATCAACTCGGTCGCCGACATCCTCGCGATGGTCGCCGGCTTCTTCCTGGCGCGCCTGCTGCCCGTCGCCGTAACGGTCGCGATCGCGATCTTCCTCGAGCTGTTCGTCGGCTTCATGATCCGCGACAATCTCACGCTGAACGTCATCATGCTGCTCTACCCGCTGGAGAGCATCAAAGCCTGGCAAAGCGGGGCGTAGATATGCAGACGCATTTCACCGACGAGCAGCGGGCCGATCCGCGTATCGCCGCCTCCGAGAAGATCCTGAGGAGCTGCGTGCATTGCGGCTTCTGCACCGCGACCTGCCCGACCTATCTGCTGCTCGGCGACGAGCTCGACAGCCCGCGCGGCCGCATCTATCTGATCAAGGACATGCTGGAGGCGGGCCGGCCTGCGACGCCCGAGATCGTCAAGCATGTCGACCGCTGCCTCTCGTGCCTCTCCTGCATGACGACCTGCCCGTCGGGGGTGCATTACATGCATCTCGTCGACCATGCGCGGGCGCATATCGAGGAGACCTATGAGCGGCCCTGGGCCGACCGGGCGCTGCGCGGCCTGCTGGCCGCGATCCTGCCCTACCCGGCCCGCTTCCGCATGGCGCTCGCGGGCGCGATGCTCGGCAGGCCGTTCGCGCCGCTCCTGAAGCGCCTGCCGATGGTCGGCGCGCGCCTTGCCGCGATGCTGGCGCTCGCGCCCGCCAAGCTGCCGACCCGATCGGCGCAGGAAGGGCCCGGCGTGTTCCGGGCCGAGGGGCCGCGCCGCGCCCGCGTCGCGCTGCTCCAGGGCTGCGCGCAGACGGTGCTCGATCCCGGCATCAACGAGGCGACGATCCGCCTCCTCACCCGGCACGGCGTCGAGGTCGTGCAGGCGAAGGGCGAGGGCTGCTGCGGCGCGCTCGTGCACCATATGGGCAAGGATGAGGCGAGCCATGCGCAGGCGGCCCGCAACATCGCGGCCTGGACGGCCGAGATCGAGGGCGAGGGGCTCGACGCGATCCTGATCACGGCCTCGGGCTGCGGCACCACGATCAAGGATTACGGCTTCATGTTCCGCACCGACCCGGCGCTCGCCGCCAAGGCCGAGCGGGTCTCAGGGCTTGCCAAGGACGTTACCGAGTTCCTGGCGACGCTCGCGTTCCAGCCCGTGCCGGGCACGCCGAAGCTGACGGTCGCATACCACTCGGCCTGCTCGATGCAGCACGGGCAGAAGATCACCGACCAGCCGA
>JBDHTH010000435.1:0-3508 GCA_039808545.1 Phreatobacteraceae bacterium
TAGGTGTCGCCGAGGCTCGCGACGCCCTCCTCGCCCGCGAAGAAGGCCGGCAGCAGGTTCGGGTGGTTGGGGTGGAAGCGCCAGAGAAGCGGCAGCAGCCCCTTGTTCGACAGCAGCGCCTTCCAGGGCGGCTCGATGAAGCGTGCGCCGGAGGCCGGGATCTTCGGCCCCACCTCCTCGCGGAACATCCATTCCCAGGGGTAGAGCTTGAAGATGCGGTCGACCCGCTCCTCCTCCACGTCATAGAAGGCGCCGTCCTCGCCCGCGCCGATATCCTCGATCGCCAGCCATTTGGTGATGACCCCGCCCTGCTGCGCGCAATCCTCCAGATAGGCGACGGTGCCGCGATCCTCCGGCGCGTCGCGCACGCAGGCGAAATGCATCTTCTCGCCGTTCGCGACCGCCTTGAAGCGGGCGATCAGCCGCTCATGCACGGAGTTGAACTGGTCGGCGCCCGACGGCAGCGTGCGGTCGGCGATGCGCTGCTCCAGCCAGACCCATTGGAAGACGCCGGTCTCGTAGAGCGCCGTCGGGGTATCGGCGTTGTATTCGAGGAGCTTCGGCGCCGAGCGGCCGTCATAGGAGAAGTCGAAGCGGCCATAGAGCGAGGGATCTCGCTGCTTCCAGCTATTGGCGACATAGTCCCAATAGCCTTGCGGGATGCGCAGCGCCTCCATCAGCGCGCCGTCGCGCACCACGCGGTCGACGACATCGAGGCAGAGCGCGTGCAGCTCGTTGCCGGCCACCTCGAAGCCGGCCTCGATCTCGCTAAGCGAGAAGCTCCAATAGGCGGTCTCGTCCCAATAGGGCTCGCCGTCCAGCGTATGGAAGACGAAGCCCCATTCCTGGGCGAGTTGGCGCCAATCCGGGCGCTCGGGGATCACGATGCGGCGCATCTCAGCTCGACACGCGCGGTCCGAAGCCGCGCGGCGTGCCGCCGAAGACGCGCCGCAGGATTCCGGGGCCCGAGGGGCTCGCCTGCGGGGCCGGCTGCCCGAAATAGCGCGGCGAAGTGTAGTAGTGCGAGGTGCGGCGCGTGCCCCGGCAGGTGGTGTCGCCGGCGATCGTCGTCCCGTCGGCGCTCTTCCATTTGCCGTCGGGGCTCGTGAACAGCGGATCGGCCTCCTGCGGCGGCGTCTGGCCCTTGCGGTCGAAGACGCGATAGCCGGTCATGCGCGGCTTCCAACTGCCGCCGATCCTCTGCTCGCAATCGCTCGCGCGGTAAACGGCGGAACATTGCGCCAGCGTGTCGAAGCCGTTGATGCCGATGATCTCGGATTCGGCCTCGCGGAACATGCTGTTGCAGATATCCGGCGAGAAGCGCGCATTGGCCTGGCAGCTCTCGACGCTCTGGTAGACGTAGCTCGGATAGCAGGTCGCGGAGGTCGAGCCGAAGGCGTTGAAGGCGATCGGGATCCCGGCCGCGGCCGCCAGCGCGCCCGCCGAGATCAGGAAGACGTTGCTGGACCGTTTCTGCTCCGCCATGGCGGTGGCTCTAGCCGCTCATGCAGGCGGCATTGACGATGCCGGCCGCGAGCGAGGCGAAGCCGAGCCAGATCGCCGCCGCGAGGTCGCCGCGCTCGATGCGGTCCGAGGTGCCCGGCAGCGGCATCTTCACGACGTAGTAGACGATGATCTGCACCGCGATGGCGATCAGGCCCCAGATCGCGCAATCGACGATCGTCGCCGAGCGTGAGATCGCGGTGGCGAGCGGCGCCGAGAAGCCGAGAAAGCTCATGCCGAGCGCGACCGCGGCGGCCGCGTTGCCCTCGCGGATCAACGCGAACTCGTCATGGCTCGTCATGCGCGTATAGACGAAGACGTAGACCGCGGCGAGAATCGCGGCGACCCCGAAATAAAGCAGGAACAGCGGGAGCCCCGCGAGAGACTGCGCCAGCATCGGCGTACTCCGTTACGACCGGCGCGCAGTGTCGATTGGCGGGCGACCTAACGTCAAGTGCGCAAACCGGCCGTCCAGCCCGGTTCCGGCGCTAAAAGGGGCTGCGGACTCTTTCCTTCAGGAATTGCATCGTGCCATCCATGGCGCCGCGCACCGACTGGGTCGCCGCGACCGCCGTATCGGCGACGGGCCGGTACACGGAGCGCGTCGTGTCGGCCACGGGGCGGTACACGGTATCGATGGCGCGCGACACGACGCCGGGGCGGGTCTCCCTGGCGGGCGTCACCTCGACGGTCGGGAGGGTCGGGACCGCGGGCGCCTCAGCGACGACAGCCGGCACCGCGACGGGCGCCGGGACGGCGACGCGCCGGGGCGTGGGAACCGGTACGGGCGCCTCAGCGCGGCGCGCCGGCTGGGCTGCGACCGGCGCCGGCGCCTTCTGGACGGGCTGCGCCTCCGCCGCGGCGGGAAGCGTGGCGGGAACCTCGGCCAGTTGGCGCAGCCGCTTGTCGTCCTGCTCGCGCATCATCAGCCGCAGCAGATCCTCGGCCATCACGCGGTCGCGCTGCGGCACGACGATGCGCGGCGCGGGCGCCGGGGTCATCGCGCGATAGCCGACCGGCACGATCACGGCTCCCACCACCAGCACGCCGATGGCCGCCGCCGCGCGGCGAGCGATCCGGTCGAGACCCGTGCTCCAATCACCTGACATGAAAATCCCCGTTGGATTGAACTGCTGCTCGCCGTTTGGCAGCCCAATCGTGGCGGCTTCATGCCGCAATTACGGGGACACTCGACACTCTGGAAAAGTTGCAAACAGCGCGGCAGCCGTCCGACCGCGCCCGATGCCCTCGCGGCTCTCTACACGAGCCGCGACTGGGCCTTGGCGGCATCGATGAAGGAGCTGAACAGCGGATGCGGCTCGAAAGGCCGCGATTTCAGCTCCGGGTGGAACTGCACGCCGACGAACCAGGGATGGTCCCGGTATTCCACGATCTCCGGCAGCAGCCCGTCCGGCGACACGCCCGAGAAGCGCAGGCCCCGCGTCTCCAGCCGGTCGCGATAGTCCATGTTGACCTCGTAGCGGTGGCGATGGCGCTCCGAGATGTGGTCGGCGCCATAGATCGCCGCCACCTTGCTGTCCGGCGCGAGCTCGGCCTGGTAGGCGCCGAGCCGCATCGAGCCGCCGAGATCGCCGCCGGCCCGGCGCGTCTCGAGCGCATTGCCCTTCAGCCATTCGGTGAGGAGGCCGACGATCGGCTCGGGCGTCGGGCCGAATTCGGTGGAATTGGCGTCCTTGATGCCGGCGAGCGAGCGCGCCGCCTCGATCACCGCCATCTGCATGCCGAAGCAGATGCCGAAATACGGCACCTTGCGCTCGCGCGCGAAGCCGGCCGCGCGGATCTTGCCCTCGGCGCCGCGCTGGCCGAAGCCGCCCGGCACCAGAATGCCGTGCACATGCTCCAGGAACGGCGCCGGATCCTCGTGCTCGAAGACCTCGCTTTCGATCCAGTCGAGATTGACCTTGACACGATTGGCGATGCCGCCATGCACCAGCGCTTCGATCAGCGATTTGTAGGCGTCCTTCAGCCCCGTGTACTTGCCGAC
>JBDHTH010000436.1:0-3505 GCA_039808545.1 Phreatobacteraceae bacterium
CGGGCATTTCGGCAACGAGACGGCGGCCGATTTCGAGGATTTCGGCGAGATCACCTTCGCGGGCGGCGGCGCGACCGGCTATCTGCGCGTCGACTGGTTCACGCCCGACGGGCTCGCGACCTGGGGCGACGGCCGCATGTTCATGACCGGCACCGAGGGCGCGATCGAGATCCGCAAATATATAGACGTCGAGGGCCGGCCGGGCGGCGACCACATCTTCCTCACCGACCGCAAGGGCTCGCGCCATATCGACGCCTCCAAAGAGCCTCTCACCTATTTCCGCGACTTCCTCGCCGATGTCCGGGACCGCACCGAGCGGTCGATGAGCCGCGCCCATCCCTTCATCGTCTCGCGCCTCGCGCTCGAGGCCCAGGCTCGCGCGCGCCGCATCGGCGCGCTGCCGCAACATTGAGAACACCGATATGTCGAAGAAGATCGCGGTTTCCCTGATCGGCGTCGGCCCCGGCGCCCTGCCCCATGGCAAGAGCCTCCTGGATCTCGAGGCGGAAGGCCGTGTCGAGATCCGCGCCGTGGTCGGCCGCGGCGCCGAGAAGACCAAGGCCTTCGCCGCCTCCTTCCCGACCCTGCCGGTCGGCACCGATCTCGACGCCGCGATCGCCGACCCGGCGACCGAGGCCGTGATGCTGGTCACGCCGCCGAACTCGCATCTGGAGATCGCCCGCCGCTGCTTCTCGGCCGGCAAGCATGTCCTGCTCGACAAGCCGATCGACATCACGCTCGGCCGCTCCGAGGCGCTGGTGGCGGCCGGGCGCGCCGCCGGCAGGAAGCTCGGAATCAACCTTCAGTTCCGCTTCCGCGCCGCCTCGCTGCGCCTTGACGAGTTGATCCGCACCGAGGCGCTCGGCCGCATCGAGGCCGCCTCGATGACCGTGCCCTGGTGGCGCCCGCAGGCCTATTACGACGAGCCCGGGCGCGGCACGCTCGCCCGCGACGGCGGCGGCGTGCTGCTCACCCAGGCGATCCACAATCTCGACCTTTTTCGCTCGCTCGTCGACGTCGCCGAGGTCGTCGCCGCGCAGGCGACCACCACCGGCATCCACAGAATGGAGACCGAGGACTATGTCGCGGCCCTGCTGAAGCTGCGCAACGGCGCCCCCGCCTCGATCATGACCACGACGGCCTTCTATCCGGGCCTGACCGAGCGCATCGAGATCATGGCCACCAAGGCGAGCGCCGTGCTCGCGGGCGGCAATCTCGACATCCGCTATCTCGACGGCCGCCACGAGCATGTCGAGGCCGACGGCAACACGGGCGCCGGCGCCAACATCATGGATTTCCCCCATGACTGGCACAAAGCCGTGCTCACCGATTTCCTCGACGCCATCCGCGACGATCGCGAGCCGAAGATCACCGGCGAGGACGCGCTGGAGACCCATCGCCTGATCGACCGCATCCTGCGCAAGGGCGGCCTCAACCCGCCGGAGTGAAGCGGGCTCTCGATTCCGATATTGGGGAAAAGGGAGGATCTGGTGGGCGCACAAGGACTCGAACCTTGGACCCGCTGATTAAGAGTCAGCTGCTCTACCAACTGAGCTATGCGCCCAGATCCAGCCCGGCGTCTCGGCCGGCGCGGGGGTGAATAGCAGAGCCCCACCCCCCTGTCTACACGTTACGAGCTTAATCTTTCCGACAAGGGCCGTTGCGCACGAAACGTGCCCGCTCGGCTCGCAAAACGCACTTGTTTCCGTAGGTTACGAGCCGCTTGGTGATCCGGTCGCGGCCGCAGACCGGACGATAATCCGCCGTGCAGACGCGCGGCGTCGCGGCTTCCACCGGCGCGGACGGAATCAGCGTGGCGGCGAACAGCGCGCCCGCCGCGAGAAGCCCCTTGGTGACGATCGCCCGCAACATGTCCCCCTCCCGGCACCCCTCGTGAAAAGCCGGCGCCGGCACGAAACAGCTCGCCGGCGCCGATCGTCGATCATCCGTCTCAGGCCGAGGCGAGCGCGCCCGGATTGCCGCGCTGGCGCTTCACCAGCAGCTTGTCGAGCGCCACCAGATAGGCCTTGGCCGAGGCGACCAGCGTATCCGGATCGGCCGACTTGCCCGTCACGGACCGGCCGCCCTCGGAGAGGCGCACCGAGACCTCGGCCTGCGCGTCCGTGCCCTCGGTCACGGCATGCACCTGGTAGAGGTCCAGGGTCGCCTCATGCGGCACGATCGCGCGGACGGCGTTGAACACCGCGTCGACCGGGCCGTTGCCGCTCGCCTGCACGGTCTTGTGGGTGCCCTCCACGTCGAGCGTCAGGGTCGCGACCTGCGGCCCCATGGTCCCGGCGACGACCAGCAGCGACAGCACGTTGAGATGGCTGCCCGAGGCCGCGACATTGGCGTCGACCAGCGCCTCGATATCCTCGTCGTAGACGTGCTTCTTGCGGTCGGCCAGGTCCTTGAAGCGCGTGAACGCGTCCTCGAACTGGTTCTCGCCGAGCTGGAAACCCAGCTCCTTCAGCTTGTCGCGGAAGGCGGCGCGGCCCGAATGCTTGCCCATCACCAGCGAGGTTTTCGACACACCGACCGAGGCCGGGGTCATGATCTCGTAGGTCTCGGCGTTCTTGAGCATGCCGTCCTGATGGATGCCGCTCTCATGCGCGAAGGCGTTCCGGCCGACGATCGCCTTGTTGTACTGGACCGGGAACGAGGTGACGCCCGAGACCAGCTTCGACAGGCGGTTCAGCATCGTCGTGTCGACATTGGTTTCGTAGGGCAGCACGTCCCGCCGCGTGCGGATCGCCATCACGACCTCTTCCAGCGCCGCGTTGCCGGCCCGCTCGCCGATGCCGTTGACCGCGCATTCGATCTGCCGCGCGCCGCCGTCCAGGCCCGCCAGCGAGTTCGCGACCGCCAGGCCCAGATCGTTGTGGCAATGCACCGAGAACACCACCCTGTCGGCGTTCGGCACGCGCTCGCGCACGCTGCGGAACATGGCGCGGTACTCGTCGGGCGTCGCATAGCCGACCGTGTCGGGCAGGTTGATCGTGGTCGCGCCCGCCTTGATCGCCGCCTCGACGCAGCGGCAGAGATAGTCGATCGGCGTGCGGGTGGCGTCCATCGCCGACCACTCGACGTCGTCGACCAGGTTGCGGGCGCGCGTCACCGTGGCGGTGATGATCTCCAGCACCTCCTCCTGGCTCTTGCGCATCTGGTGCTCCAGATGGATCGGCGAGGTGGAGACGAAGGTGTGGATGCGCGGGCGGGCGGCATGGCGCACCGCCTCGCCGCAGCGGTCGATATCCTTGAAGATGGCGCGCGCCAGCCCCGCGATCACGGCGTTCTTGGAACGCCGCGCGATCTCGCTCACGGCCTCGAAATCGCCGTCGGACGCGATCGGGAAGCCCGCCTCGATGATGTCGACGCCCATGGAATCGAGCAGCTCGGCGACTTCCAGCTTCTCCTCATGGGTCATCGTCGCGCCGGGGCATTGCTCGCCGTCGCGCAGGGTCGTGTCGAAGATCACGACGCGGTCGTGGGAAATGGCACTCAT
>JBDHTH010000437.1:0-3497 GCA_039808545.1 Phreatobacteraceae bacterium
CGGTCGGCGCCGGGGTCGTGACCGGCGCCGTCGTCGCCGGAGCGGGCGGGGGCGTGGTCGGCGCGCGGGCCGGGCGGGCGGCGCGCGGCGGGGCCGTGGTGGTCTGCGCTTCGGCGATCGCCGAGGTCGCGAGCAGCGCCGCGAAGGCCGCGGCGGCGAGACGGATGGTCTTCATCGAGTGCTCTCCCAGAATCGGCCGCCTTTGGCGGCGATCGCCCGATTCCTCGCAGGACGAAGATGAATGCCGGCAGAACGAGCCCGCAGCATTTCGGTCACATTCCGATGCCGCCGCCCGAGACCCCGCGGCGCTTGAAGCGGCCGCGCGAGGGGGGTAGCTCTATGCATCCTCGGGACGCGGGCGGCCGGCGCCGCGTTCCTGCCTTTCATGCCCGGCCGGAGCTCGCCCATGAGCCTGCAGCGTCCGATCGAACTCCATTACTGGCCGACGCCGAACGGCTGGAAGATCTCCATCATGCTCGAGGAATGCGGGCTGCCCTATGTCGTGCGGCCCGTGAACATCAGCAAGGGCGACCAGTTCAAGCCGGAATTCCTGGCGATCTCGCCGAACAACAAGATGCCGGCGATCGTCGATCCCGACGGGCCGGGCGGCCAGCCGATCTCGGTCTTCGAGTCCGGCGCCATCCTGCAATATCTCGGCCGCAAGACCGGCAAGTTCTATCCGAGCGAGGAACGCGCCCGCGTCGAGGTCGAGCAATGGCTGTTCTGGCAGATGGGCGGCCTCGGCCCCATGGCCGGCCAGACCCATCATTTCCGCATCTATGCGCCCGAGAAGATCGAATACGCCATCAACCGCTACACCAACGAGACGGCGCGGCTCTACGGCGTCCTCGACAAGCGCCTCGCGGACCGCGAATTCGTCGCCGGCGACTATTCGATCGCCGACATGGCGATCATCGGCTGGGTGACGCGCTGGGAGCGGCAGGGCATCGACCTCGCCCAGGTCCCGCATGTGAAGCGCTGGATGGACGCGGTGCTGGCGCGCCCGGCCGTGCAGCGCGGCTTCGCGGTCAACAAGGAGGACAAGGCCGGTTACGACCCGAAGGACCCCTCGGTCCAGGCGATCCTGTTCGGCAACAAGGCCCGCTGACGGCGCCTATCGCCCCGGCCGGACCCATCTTCCGGATGAGCCGGCCGGGACTACGCTCTAGTTCTTCGACCAGGTCTGCGACTTGCAGAGGACGCGGGCGACGCAGCCCTGGAGCTTCAGCGTGTTGCCGCCGGTGTAGTTGAGGAAGCCCGTATAGGTCTTGCCGTCCTCGGCATTGTAGACCTGCCCCTCCCAGGTGCCGTTGCCGGTCGGCTTCATGCCGAGCACGATGGCGGTGCCGATCAGCGGCCGGTTGCGCTTGCCGGCGTCCTGATTGTTCTTGTCGGTCTTCGGCTTGCCGGTCTCCGGATCGGTCGGCTCCGCGAGGCCGACCAGCGTGCCGCAGAGCGCAGCGCCGCATTTGGCGATCCGCACCCGCGCCTTGCCGGCCTGCGTCGACCAGACGCCGACCGGCTCGGCGCCCTGGGCCTCGGCGGCGGCCGGCGCGAGCAGCGGCGAAACCGCGAGCGCAGCGACAAGGGCGAGCGCCTTGGTCATCCGTGCATGGCTCATCATTCATCCTCCCATCGGCGGCTCCACGGCCGCGCGCGATGGTGGGATTGTAGCGTTTTCGCCGCTTTTCGGCTAGCGGCCTGAGCGCCTCAAAGCCAGTCCGCAGAAGGCGTTGCGTGACGTTACGGCGATATCGGCCCATGCGCTGAAGACCCCCCAAAAGGGTTGCCCCGGTCTCCTTGCGGAGACCGGGGCGATCGCGGCGGCGACCCGTGCGGGCGGGGGGAGAGCTGGGTCACCGGCCGGATTTCACGGGATGGCGATCACCAGGTCGGGCAGACCTTCACGTACCGCTTCTTGTAGCCCCAGGGCGTATCGACCCACTTCTTGGTGACGTAGCAGTTGTAGGTCACGTAGTGGGGACGCGGCGCGTAGTAGTGCGGGCGGTAATAGTGCGGATGCGTCGCGTGGGTGATGACGCCGCCGAGGATGACGCCGGCCGCGAAGGGCGCGAAATCGTTGGCCTTGGCCTCGTTCGTGGTGGCGGTGGAGCCGATGGCGACGGCCGAGACGGCGGCGGCGGCGAAAGCGATCTTCTTGAGCATCGCGGTAACCTTGGGAAGCTTTGGGGGCCGGACCATCCGGCCTCGATGACCATTGGTCTCGGCGTCCGCCGGCAAGGTTCGAAGGGATCGCGAAAAAATTCGCGGGCGCCGTCAGCGCGTGCCCTTGCGGTGGCGGACGATATCGAGCGCCGCCTTGAGGTTCTCGGCCGAGAAGGGCCGGAAGACGAAGCGCACCGTATGCTTGCCGGGCCCGATCTCGACGCCGCGAAACAACAGGTTGGCCTTCAGCATGGGCCGGCGCTCGCCGTCCACCTCCACCTCCCAGCCCGGATAGTAGAGGTCGTGCAGCACCAGGATGGTCGGCACCGCCGCCTCGGCCGTGATCACCACCTCGTTGGCGCGATGGCTGACGATGGTCGCCGTGCCGGGACTCTCGATCGCCTCGTCGAGCGTTTCGGTGCCCTGGCGCACGCTGAGCAGCGGATCCGCATTGTCGATCAGCGCCTCGAAATCGAGATCGATGTCGGGAATGTCGCCCTTGGCGATCGCCGTCTGGCTGTCGACCTTGACGCCGCGCCAGGCGAGATAGGCGCGGGGCGCCGCCGGCGGCAGGCGGTACACGTAGAAGGAGGGGCCGGAGACGAGCGGAAAGGCGCGGGCGCGCGGCATGTTCGGCGGCAGGGCCTCCATCGGCGCGTCGAACATCAGATATTCGATGCCGAGCATGCGGGCGAGGGGGCTACGATAGCCGCGGAAGGAGCGCGGAAACAGCCGCGCGCGGAACTCGTGGTTGTTCTGGCCCGACCCGACCGCCTTCTCGTAGACTGCGAAGCGCAGCGGATTGTAGCCGAGCGTGTTGACGATCCCGAACACCATCCCGGCATTCTGCCAGCCGCGCTCCGGCCCCAGCATTTCGACGCGCGGGAAACGGCCGCTCGCGCGGTCGGCCTTGATCGCCTCGACCAGGGCGTCGAGCGTGCCGCGATCGACGCTCGGGCGCGGGTCGAACACCGCATAGACCGAGGTCGGCTCGGCGTTCATGTTGGAGGTCGCATTGGTCGCGACGAGCTCCGTCGCCGTCAGCGCGAGCAGCACGGTCGCCGCCACGACGCGGGCGCGCCGATCCGCCGCGACATGCAGCAGCACGGCCGTCAGCGACAGCAGCAGCGCCGGCTGCAGCATCGCGACGAGCGACTTGTCGAACCGGCCGATCTTCAGCCCGGCGCGCGTCGCGACGAGGAAGCCGAGGCCGATCAGCAGCGCCACCGCGAGGGTCGGCCAGAGCCGCAGCATCGGCCGCCCGTCGCGGAGATAGCGGTCGAGCAGCGCCGCGCTGAGCAGCGCCAGCGGCACGAGCGCGATCATCAGCG
>JBDHTH010000438.1:0-3490 GCA_039808545.1 Phreatobacteraceae bacterium
CGCCGCCTCCCGCATCGCCGCCTCGATCACCGCGAAGACGCGCTCCTCCTGCATCTGCGAGACGTTGAAGCGCATGAAGCCGGTGGCCGATTGCGAGGGGCTGAACACGTTGCCGGGCGCCAGCACGACGCCGCGCGCCAGAGCGGCCCGCGCCACCGCCGCCGCGTCGAGCCCGTCGGGGAGGCGGGTCCAGAGGAAGAGTCCGGCCTCGGGCTCGATCCAGGGCGTGATGCCCATCCGCTTCAGCCGCGCCGCGACATCGAACATGGCGCGCGCCAGCCGGCCGCGCAGCCCCTCCACATGCTTGCGGTAACCTGCTTCGCTCAGCACCGCGAGCACCAGCTCGGCCGAAAGGCGCCCGCCGCCGAAGGCGGTCGCGATCTTGAGGTCCGTCAGCCCCTCGGTCCAGTCGCGCCGGCTCGCCACGAAGCCGCAGCGGGCCGAGGCCGACAGCGTCTTGGAGAAGCTGCCGATATGGATGACCCGGTCGAGCCCGTCGAACGCCGCCAGGCGCGGCGCCGCCACCGGCTCGAAATCCGCGAAGATGTCGTCCTCCACGATGGTCAGCGCGAACTGCTCGGCGAGCTTCAGCACGCGATGCGCGACGGCCGGCGCGAGCGTCGCGCCGGTCGGATTGTGGATCGCCGAATTGGTGACGTAGAGCCGCGGCCGATGCGCCGCCAGCGCCGCCGCGAAAGCCTCCAGGTCCGGCCCGGACGGCGTGTAGGCGACCGGCACGATCCGGGCGCGATGGGCGCGCAGCAGCGCCTGGAAGTTGAAGTAGCAGGGATCGTCGATCAGCACCGCGTCGCCCGGCTCGATCAGGAAGCGCAGGACGAGGTCGATCGCCTGCGTGCCCGACTCGGTCAGCATGATCTGGTCGGGCGCGGCCTCGATGCCGCGCGCCGCCATGCGGCGGGCGATGAGCTGGCGCAGCGCCGGCAGGCCGAGCGGGGCGCCGTAATCCGCAAGCGTCGCGGGGGCGGCGCGCGAGAGGGTGCGCAGCGCGCGCCTCAGCGATGCTTCCGGCATCCAGGATGGCGGCAGCCAGCCGCAGCCGGGCTTGGCGGCGTCGCCTTCCGCCTCCAGCGACTGCCGCGATACCCAGAACGGATCGACCGCCCGGTCGAGCTTCGGCCCGATCTCCGAAAGCGCCAGCGGCGCCGCCTGGCTCGCGACATAGAAGCCGGAGCCGGGGCGCGAGCGGATCGCGCCCTCGGCGACGAGCCGCTCATAGGCCTCCACCACCGTGGAGGCCGAGACGCCGAGCGTCGCCGCGAGGCCGCGGATCGACGGCAGCTTCGCGCCCGGCGCCAGGCTGCGGCCGGCGATGCGCCGCCGGATCGTCGCCATGACCATGGCGACGCGGGGGACGCCTTGAACGCGCTCGTCCATCCGTACTGGTCCCTGCGCCATAACGGTTTGGCGAAATTGTACTGAACCGTCGCTGGCGGCGCCAGATGCGGCCTGCATTAATCCGCGCGCAACCGCTTCTCGGTCACGGCCCGCGAAAATGGGCCATCCGCCCCGCAATCCCTCCTTCGTCATGGCCCGCGAAGGCGGGCCATCCACGACTTGCGACGTCAAGTACTGGCGCGGGCCTTGTCCGGCAGGCCGCAAGTCGTGGATGGCCCGGATAAACCGGGCCATGACGGAGAAGCGGTTGGAACTCAATGTGAAGACCGGTCGGCTCTCTCAGCGAGCAGCCCTCATCGGGCAGGAACTCTCGAAAGGATCGCGTCATGGATCAGACGACGAGCGGCTGGCTGAACGGCCTCGCGGGCGTGGTGATCTTCTCCGGCTCGCTGCCGGCGACGCGCGTCGCCGTGATGCAGTTCGATCCCGTCTTCCTGACTTTGGCGCGTGCCGCGATCGCCGGGCTGCTGGCGCTCGCCCTGCTCGCCGCCTTCCGCGCGCCGCGCCCGGCGCGCCGCGACCTGATCTCGCTCGTCGTCGTCGCGCTCGGCGTCGTGGTCGGCTTCCCGCTGCTGACCGCGCTGGCGCTCCAGCATGTGACCGCGGCGCATTCGATCGTCTTCATCGGCCTGCTGCCGCTCGCCACCGCGATCTTCGGCGTGCTGCGCGGCGGCGAGCGGCCGCGTCCGGCCTTCTGGGTCTTCTCGGCGCTCGGCAGCGCCTTGGTCGCGGGCTTCGCGCTGCTGCAAGGGCTGGAAGCTTCGCCCGTCGGCGATGCGCTGATGCTCGCCGCGATCATCGTCTGCGGGCTCGGCTATGCGGAGGGCGCGCGGCTCTCGCGCCGGCTCGGCGGCTGGCAGGTGATCTCCTGGGCGCTGGTGCTGTCGCTGCCCGTGATGCTGGCGCTGGCGGCGTTCTATTGGCCGCCGAGCTTCGCCGGCATCGCGGCGCCGGCCTGGCTCGGCCTCGCCTATGTCTCGCTGTTCAGCATGCTGATCGGCTTCGTCTTCTGGTATCGGGGCCTCGCCCAGGGCGGCATCGCGGCGGTCGGCCAGCTCCAGCTCCTGCAGCCCTTCTTCGGCCTGGCGCTGGCCTGGGCCCTGCTCGGCGAGGCCGTGACGCCGCTGATGCTCGCCGTCACGGTCGCGGTCATCCTCTGCGTCGCCGGCGCCCGCCGCTTCGCGCGATAGGGCGTCGCGCTATCCCATCTCCAGCCCCTTCAGCCGCTCGCCCAGCATCGCCAGCGCGGCTTCATCGGCATTCGCGAAGGCGAAGCGCAGGTGCTTCTCCTGGCCGGGGCCGAAATAGGCGCCCGGCAGCGCCAGCACGCCGCGCCGGCGGGCGAGGCGCTCCGCCACGGCCACGCCGGTCACGCCCTCGAACGGATGGGCGAGATAGGCGAAATAGGCGCCGATCGAATCGATCCGCCAGCCCGGCGCCGTCGCCACGGCCTGCCGGAAGGCATCGGCGCGGGCGTTGATCATCGCCCGGTTGGCGGCGCGCCAGGCGCCGGTGCGGCCTATCGCCTGGGAGAGCGCCACCTGGCCGACGCGCGGCGCGCAGATCTGCGCGTTGTCGAGCACCTTGCCGATCTCGGTGATCGTCGCAGACCCGGCCGCGATGGCGCCGAGCCGGTAGCCCGGCACGCAATAGGCCTTCGAGAAGGAGTAGAGGTCGATCAGCGTGCCCTGCCAGCCGGGGATCGCGTAGAGCCCGTGCGCCCGGTCCAGCCCCGCGGGCAGGAAGTCGCGGTAGGTCTCGTCGAGGATCAGGAAGATGCCCCTCGCGCGGCAGAGCTCGAACACCGCCCGGATCGCCTCGGCCGGATAGACGGCGCCGCAGGGATTGTTGGGGCTGACCAGCACCACGGCGCGGGTCTTGGCGTCGATCGCCGCCGCGATCCGCTCCACATCGGGCACGAACCCGTCCTCGGCCCGGCAGGGGAGCGGCACCGTCCCGATGCCCAGCATGTCGAGGATGGTGCGGTGGTTGAAGTACCAGGGCGCCGGCAGGACGATTTTCTCGCCAGCCTTCGCGACCGCCATCGCGGCGACGAAGAAGGCGAGGTTGCAGC
>JBDHTH010000439.1:0-3476 GCA_039808545.1 Phreatobacteraceae bacterium
TGTCGTAAAGGTCGTAATCGATGATCGGGTTCCTCGGTTGGGATAGCCTTTCCACGCTGCTGGTCTTCGCCGGCCTGCCGGTGCTGCTGGCGCCGCTGCTGGCGATCGTCGGCTTCGTGCGCGGCGCGCGCCTGAGCCGCGAGCTGGCCGCGCTGCGCAAAGGCCTCCATTCGTCCCGCAGCCCGGCACGGCCGAGCCCGGCCGCGCCAAGGACGTGCTGGAGGAGGGCGGTGCCCTGCGCGGCGATGCGCCGCCCGAACGGCCGGCCGATATCGCCCCGCCGACCCCGCCATTCGTTGCGCCCCCTCCCGGCGCGCCGCCATTTCCGCGGCCGCCTTTCCCGCCCCCTCAGGCGCCACAGCAAGGCTTTCCGCCGCAAGGGTTTCCCCCTCCTGCCTTTCCGCAGGACGGCTTCCCGCCTCCGCCCCCCGGCGCCTGGCCGCCCGCGCAATCGCCGCCTGGCGCTTACGGGCAGCCGCGCGGTCCATATCCGCCGCCGGGCGCGGTCCCGCCACCGCGCGCGCCGGCCCGTAGCCTGGAGGAGACGCTCGGCGCCCGCTGGACCGTCTGGGTCGGCGGCGTCGCGCTGGCGCTCGGCGCGATCTTCCTGGTCAAGGCCGGCATCGATCAGGGTCTGTTCGGCCCGCTTTTCCGCGTCGTCGGCGGATGGTTGCTGGCGCTGGCGCTCGTCGCCGGCGGCGAATGGCTGCGGCGGCGGGATCGTGGCGGGCAGCCGGCCAATGCCTATGTGCCCGGCGTTCTGACGGCCGCCGGCGCCGTCGCGGCCTTCGCGGCGACCTACGCGGCCTATGCGCTTTACGACCTTATCCCGCCGGGGCTCGCCTTCGTGATTCTCGGCCTCGTGGCGGTCGGGACGCTGCTTGCCGCGGCCCTGCACGGGCCCGGCCTCGCGGCGATCGGCCTCGTCGCCGCCTATGCGACGCCGCTCCTGGTGTCGAGCCGGGAGCCCTCGGCCTGGGCGCTCGTCGCCTATGTGCTCGCGGTCGCGACGGCGGTCGCCGGCCTAGCGCGGCTGAGGCTCTGGCTCTGGCTGATCCTCGCGGGGCTGGCGGGATCCGGCCTCTGGGGGCTTTTCCTCGCGCTCAAGCCGCTCGGCGGTCATTTCGGCGCCAGCGCCACGCTGATCCTCGGCCATATTGCGCTCGGCGCGGCGATCATCGTCCCGGATCTCGTCAAGGGGCCGCCCGGACGCGGCGGGCTCGATCCGGTCGCATCCCTCTGGCTGTCGGTCTTCGCGGCCCTCGCGGCGCTGACCGTGCTGTCCTTCGACCATTCGGGCGCGAGCCTGACGCTGTTCTGCGCGGTGACCATCATCGTCCTCGCGCTCGCCTATCTGTCGCCGGCCGTTGCGCCTGCCTTCGCGGTCGCCGGGCTCGGCGCGGTCTTCGTGATGCTCGGCTACGACCTCTACGCCGCCATGATGGCTGCGGACGGCACCGCCGTGCTGCCGGGCCCGCTCGGCGTGCCGACCATCCGCAACGAAGCGATCAGCCGCGCCGCCTTTCTGGCGCTCGGCCTGATCGGCCTGTTCGGGCTCGGCGGCCTCGTCGGTGCGCTGCTGCGGCCGGTCGCTATTCCGGCGGCCCGCATGGCTTTCGCAGGCGCCGGCACGATCGCGCCGATCGGCATTCTGGTGGCGGCCTATTTCCGCATCGCGCCGTTCGAATCGAGCCTGCTGTTCGCACTCGCGGCGGCGGGGCTGGCGGCCGCCTTCGTCGCCGCGACCGAGATGGCGGTCGCCCGCATTCCGGGCGACGAGAAGGGCGCGACGGCGGTCGCCTCCGCCTATGCGGCCGCCGCCGCGGCGGCGCTCGCTCTGGCATTGGCCTTCTATCTGGAGCGCGGCTGGCTGACCGTGGCGCTGGCGCTGATGGCGGCGGCCGTGGCCTGGGTATCGTCGGTCCGGCCCCTGCCGGCGCTGCGCAAGGTCGCGGCCGCCGCCGGCTTCCTGGTGCTGGCGCGAATCGCCTGGGATCCGGCGCTCTTTGCCGGCGGGGTCGGCGCGACGCCGATCTTCAACTGGCTGCTCTGGGGCTATGGCGTTCCGGCGCTCGCCTTCTTCGCGGCGCATCGCCTGATGCGGCGCGAGGGCGAGGACCTCGCCTCCGAGCTCATGGAAGGGCTGGCGCTGCTCTTCACGATGCTGCTGATCATCTTCGAGATCCGCCACTTCGCGCATGATGGCGAGATGCTGTCGGACGACTTCTCGACCGGCGAGATCGGCGTCCAGGTCGCGGCGAGCTTCCTTGTCGCGGCCGTGCTCGTGCATGTCGAGGCGATCCCGCCGACGAGCCGCGTGCGCTATTTCGGCGCGCGGATCATCGGGACGCTCGCCTGCGTCTCGGCCGCCATCCTGTGCCTGCTCAATCCCGGCATTACCCATGAGGCGGTCGGCACGCATCCCATTTTCAACAAGGTGCCGCTGGGCTATCTCGTCCCGGCGCTCGCCGCGGCGCTGCTATGGTGGCGGCTCGGCGCGGCGAGGGCTGGCCTGTTCCGCAGGTTGGTCGGCGCCGTCGCGCTGATTCTCGGCTTCGCCTATGTCACGCTGGCCATCCGCGCGCTCTATCACCTGCCGCGGATCGGCGCCGGCCGCGTTTTCGACAGCGAGAGCTATGCCTATTCGGCCGCCTGGCTCGTCTACGGCATCGCGCTGCTCGCGGTCGGCGTGCGCTATCGCTCGCGCAGCCTGCGCTTCGCCTCGGCGGCGGTCGTCTTCGCGGCCGTCTGCAAGGTGTTCCTGATCGACATGAGCGGGCTGACGGGGGTGTGGCGCGCGCTCTCCTTCATCGGCCTCGGCCTGGTGCTGATCGGCATCGGCTACGTCTACCAGCGGATCCTGTTTCCGGCCGGCCTCGCGCCGAAGGCGCCGCCCGCCGGCCCGATGCCGCCGCCGGCCGCAGGCCCGCCGGGATACCCACCGCAGGGCTTCCCGCCGCCAGGATACCCACCGCCAGGATACCCACCGCAAGGATACCCGCCTCAGGGTTTTCCACCTCAGGGATTTCCGCCGCCGGCTTGGCCGGGCGGCGTGCCGGCACCCGCCGGACCGCCTGATCCCGGCCCGGCCGATCCTGGCCGGCGATAGGAACGAGGACCGGTGCGCCCGCTACGGAACGATCCGACATGATGTCCTGGGACGAATTCCGCCTCGTGAAGGCGATCGCCGATACCGGGTCTCTCGCCGGCGCCGCCGAGGCGCTCGGCGTCAACCACTCGACCATCTTCCGCCGCCTCGGTGCGCTGGAGGTGGCGCTCGGCGCGCGCCTCTTCGAGCGCGGACGCAACGGCTATGTGCCAACCGTCGCGGGCGAGGAGATGATCGCGCTCGCGGGCCGCATGGCCGACGACGTCGTCGAGTTCGAGCGCAAGGTCGCGGGCCGCGACCTGCGCCCTTCGGGCGAATTGCGCGTCACCACCAACGACACCTTCCTCATCCACCTGCTGACGCCGAT
>JBDHTH010000440.1:0-3471 GCA_039808545.1 Phreatobacteraceae bacterium
GATCTCGGCGCGCTGGCGCTCCAGATGCTCGATCTGCCGCAGGCATTCCTCGGGCCCGAGGATCAGGCGCGTGGCGCCGTCATCGTCGCTCTCGAGCATCTTCTCGATTTCGGCCAGCGTAAAATTGAGGCGCTTGCCCTTCAGGATGCGCGCGATGCGATTCCTGTCGCGCTCGCTATAGACGCGCGTCACGCCGTCGCGCCGAGGCGCCAGGAGCCCGCGCGATTCGTAAAAGCGCAGCGTACGCAGCGAAATGCCGAACTCCGCCGCCAGATCGCCGATCGAATAGGTCGCCCCGAGGTCGGAAGCGCGAGAGGCGGCTTCGCTCAAGGTTCCCATCCCGGCACGGCGGGCATGGTCCCCGCTTTGGGGACCATTGCTCGTTCGTCGGTTCAAACCCACATTCGACATAAATTTGCTCTCCTGCGAATGAGCGATCCAGCAGCCGTCGCGCGCCTTCCGGACACCTCCCGCGACGGCCGCGAGCCCCCTTTTCAACGACGTCTCCAACCCAACGCCCGAACACCGGCGAGGTTCCCCAACGGAGCCTTGCGGCGGATTCGCATCGCGGCGGATGGGTCGATCCTCCGCCTTAAGAACTTGTTTACCATGCTCGTTAACAGTCGGGACGAAGCAAATCGCCCGGATGCACTCCGTTCGGGCAACCTCGATGCTTCCTTGCCAAGACGGGATTGCACATGCGGTCGGACACACCCTGGAGCGTCAAGGGTATCGATCCCGAAGCGCGCGACCGCGCCAAGGATCTCGCGCGCCGTTCCGGCAAGACGGTCGGGAGCTGGCTCAGCGATACGATTCGCGACCACACGCAGGCGCCGGGGCGCGCCGTCCGCCATGGCCTCGAGGACGATGATCGTGCCGCGCCGCGGCGCGGCGACGTGCACCGCCGGCTGAGCGATCTCGCGGACCATCTGGAGCGCCTGGAGGCGGCGACGCGGGTGCGGCAGGAAGGCCTGCGCCGCGACCGCTCGACCGACGACCTGCTCGACGCCATCGCCGACATGAACCAGCGCCTGGCGCATCTCGGCACCGACATGCGCGACGCCACGGGCACCAAGACGGCCGAGCTGGAGCGCACGGTCGACATCCTGGCGGCCCGTCTCGACGGGCTCTCGACCGAACGGCGCGACGGCGGCGCGCGCGTCGATCCGTTCGACCGCGCGCTCGACGAGATCGCGGCCCGCCAACGCATCCTGGACGACGGCGAAACCGCGACGATGCGGCGCCCCGCCGCGCCGGAGCGCGCGCCCCGGCCCGACCCCATGCGCCCGCGCGCCGACAGCCGCGAGATCGAGAGCATCCGCGACGACATCGCGGCCCTGTCGCGCAGCATCGACGGCACGCAGAAGGCGCGCGCGCCGCAGGCCTCCGACATCCAGGCGCTGCGCGCCGAGATCACCTCCATGGGCCAGATGATCGCCGAATATGCGCGGCCCGACCGGCTCGACGCGCTCACGGCCGAGGTGCGCGGCCTGATGCGCGTGCTGAGCGAGAAGCAGTCGGCCGCCGCCTCTCCGGCCGGCGACGACGTCGCGAACCGGCTGCAGGACATCCAGGCCGCGATCGAGATGCTGCGCGACACGCGCGGCGGCGCCGGCCAGGCCGAGCTGATCGAGGAAATCCGCCTGCTCGGCCGGCGGATCGAGCGCTGGGCGCAGGACGGCACCGACAGCAAGGGGCTCGCGGCGCTCCGGAGCGAGACCAAGGCGCTGCGCGAGCAGGTGGCGGCGAACTCGCCGAACGAGGTCATCGTCGCGCTGGTCGGCGAGATGAAGCGGCTTTCGAACCGCATCGAGCAGATGCCGGTCGGCCGCGGGCCGGCCGACGACGTGCTGCGGACGCTGGACGGGCGCCTCGCCGAGCTGACCAAGCGCATGGAGGCGCAGGCGGCGCAGCGCGTCGCCGGCGATTTCGAGGCGTTCGAGACCCGCCTCGACGCGCGCCTCGCCGAGCTCGGGCGCCGCATGGAGCGCCAGCAGACGATCGCCGACGACGACGGCTTCGAGGCGTTCGAGAGCCGGCTCGACGCACGCCTCGCCGAGCTTGCGCAGCGCATGGAGCGCCAGCAGACGATCGCCGACGACGACGGCTTCGGAGCCTTCGAGAGCCGGCTCGATGCGCGCCTCGCCGAGCTCGGGCGCCGCATGGAGCAGGTTCCCGCCCATGCCGAGCCGAGCCTGCGCGGCATCGAGGCGCGGCTCGACGAGATCCTCAACAGCCTCGGCGACCCGCGCGCCAGCGCGCCGCCGGCCGACCTCACGGCGCTCAACCAGCGCGTCGACCGCGTGCAGCAGACGCTGGAGCAGGTCGAGAGCGCGACGCTGCGCAATTTCGAGACGCTCCTCGCGCAGATCGCCGAGAAGATCGAGGCGGTGCGCGCCGAGCCGGCCGACCCGCAGGCCCTCGAATCGCTCGAGCGGCAGATCACGCGGCTCGCGGACCGTCTCGAGGCCAACGAAACGCGCTTCGCCCATCTCGGCCAGACCGAGGATCGCATCGGCAGCATGCTCGAGGTGATGCGCGAGGCCGCGCTCCAGGCGACGGCGGCGGCCGAAACCGCTGCTGCCGGCGCCCATCGCGCCTTGCAGAGCGCCGCATCCCGCTCGCCCGACCTCGAGAAGGTCGAGCGTGAGCTGAGCGAGCTGCGCGGCACCTCCGAGGAAGCCGAGCAGCGCCTGCAGACGACCATGCATGCTGTGCACAGCGCGCTGGAGCGGATCGTCAACCGCCTGGCGTCGATGGAATCGCCTCCCGCGCCGCAGCAGCCCGCACGGGCCGAGCCGGCGCCGCGTCCGCACGCCCCGCAGCGTCCGTCCGTGGATGCGCTGCTGCAGCCGGACCGTCCGGCCGCCTCCCTGCCGTCGATGCCGGAGGCGGCCCAGATGCCGATGCCGGCGTCGCCCCCCGTTGCCCCGCACCCGCAGCAGCGGCCGCCCCTGTTCCGCCAGGCCGATATCGCGCAGGCGCGCAGCCCGGTCGACGACCTGCCGATCGAGCCGGGCTCCGGCGCGCCGGGCCGGATGAGCCCCGGCCGTGCCGCCGCCGAGCGCATCGCGGCCTCCGAGATGAGCCTTGCCGGCATCGCGCCGCCGCAGGACCCGGCGAGCATGCCGGCGCGCGGCAATTTCATCGCGGCGGCCCGCCGCGCCGCGCAGGCCGCCTCCGAGGAAGCCCGCGTCCAGCCGCCGCAGGTCGCGGTGCCGCCGCGCGCCGACGAGCGGCCGATCGAGACGATCGAGGGCTCGTTCATGAGCCGGCTGCGCGCCACGATCGAGCACCGCAAGCGGCCGATCATGATCGGCCTCGCGGGCGTCCTGGCGCTGCTGCTCGCCCTGAAGGCGGCCGACTATTTCCTGAAGGCGCCGCCCTCCACGACGCAGAAGATCAGCGCGACGATCGACAAGGCGCCCGAGCGCAAGCCCGTCCTCGACGCCGCGCCGGCTGCGCCCAAAC
>JBDHTH010000441.1:0-3456 GCA_039808545.1 Phreatobacteraceae bacterium
CTGATCTTAAGATCCTCGGATCTGGGAAAGGGCCGGCATTCGCCGGCCCTTTTTCTTTGCGGCCGACTTCGCGGACTTTCCGTTCGCTGATCTTTGCGCGCAGCGGGCTGGGCCTTTCGAGTTCCGATGGAATCGGAGCCCGAAAGGCTCTATTTCTTTTCGCCGATGCGTTTTCGTCAGGCGGGCCGGCTCTCTTTTTGTTCAAGAACGCCTTCGCGAACCCGGGAGTATCGGATGCATACCGTCATGGTCATCGCGGGCGGGCTGGTGCTGCTCGCGGCGATGCTTGCCCTCGCCAAGCTCGGCGGCTTCGCGCCCCTGCCTTTGGCGGCGCTGATCTTCTTGCCCATCTGGCTGATCATCGCCGTGATCAATCTCTGGGTCGGCGTGACGCGCGCCGGCTATACGGTGGCGCAGGAACTTCCGATCCTCCTCGTCGTCTTCGGCGTGCCGGCCGCCGTCGCCCTTGCGGTCCGATATCTGCTGCGCGCGTGACGGCATGACCGCGTCCTGTCACAAACCCGTCATTCGCGAACCTTAAGCCTTCCGATCAGCCCGCCGCGGCGGTGACGCCGCCTGTCCTTTCTCAACGATCCCGCGAGCCCATCATGCGCCTTCTCGCCGCCGGCCTCCTCACGCTCCTCGCGATCGGCGGCGCCGATGCCGCCTCGGGCAAGCTGGTGCTCTATACGAGCCAGCCCAATGCCGATGCGCAGCAGACGATCGACGCGTTCCGCGCCAAGCACCCGGACGTCACGGTCGAGTTCGTGCGCGACGGCACGCCGCGCATCCTCGCCAAGCTCCGGGCCGAGATCGAGGCCGGGCAGCCGCAGGCCGACCTGCTGCTGATCGCCGACGGCGTCACCATGGAAGGGCTGAAGCGCGACGGCCTGCTGCTGCCGCACAGATCGGCCGAGCTCGCGGCCTTCGAGGCCGGGCTGCACGACAAGGACACGACCTATTTCGCGACCAAGCTGATCACCACCGGCATCGTCTACAACACCAAGGCGCCGTTCGTGCCGGCCTCCTGGGAGGATCTGAAGCGGCCCGAGGCGAAGGGCCTCGTCATCATGCCGAGCCCGCTCGCCTCGGGCGCCGCCCTCATCCATGTGGTGACGCTGACGACCAACCTGCCGGCCGGCTGGGACTACTACAAGGCGCTCGCGGCCAACGGCGCGGTGGCGCGCGGCGCCAATGGCGGCGTGCTGCAGGCGGTGGCGGGAGGCGAAAAGCTCTACGGCATGATCGTCGACTTCCTTCCCATCCGAGAACAGGTGAAGGGCGCGCCGGTCGCCTTCGTGTTCCCGAAGGAGGGCGTGTCGGCCGTCACCGAGCCGGTCGCGATCCTGAAATCGACCCGGAATCCGGACGCCGCCAAGGCCTTCGTCGACTTCCTGCTGTCGCGCGACGGGCAGGCGCTCGCCGTGAAGCAGGGCTATATCCCGGCGCGCGCCGATGTGCCGCTGCCGCCCGGCTATCCGGACCGCAAGACCATGAAGGTGCTCGGCTTCGACGCCGCCAAGGCGCTCGCCGAGGAGGACCGCAACCGCGAGCGCTTCGGCGAGATCTTCACCGGCACGAAATAGCGCCTTCGCGGGCCGCATCCGGCGATTTCCCGTCCGGACGAAACGCTCTATGAGGAATTGAGACCGCACCGGACCCGAACCCGTTGAGCACCGTCGACCGCCACCGCCCCGAGCCCGCGACCGCCAAAGTCGCGGTGCGCAACCTGCCGCTTCGCGAAAGCGGACTGGCGGGCGGCCGAGAGGGGCTGCTCGGGCCGCTGCCGCCGCGCCTGCCGCTCGGCGAGCGGATCGGCGCCGCATTCGGCGGCGAGGCGGTGCTGATCGCGCTGCTCGCGACCATCGTCTCGGCGCTTGCCGTGATCCCGCTGTTCCGCCTCGGCCTCGCGGCGATCGCACCGGCCGGCAGCCTCGACCTCGCGCGCTTCGCCGACGTGCTCACGAGGCCCGCGACCATCGCGGCGACCTGGCGGACGCTCGATACGGCGTTTTTCGGCATGCTCGGCGCCCTGGCGCTCGGCGGGCCCTTCGCGTTCCTCTTGTCGATGACCGACGTGCCGGGGCGGCGCGCCTTCTCGCTCGCGCTGCTCCTGCCGATGGTGATCGCGCCGCAGGTGACGGCGCTCGCCTGGATGACCGCGACCGGCCCGGCGAGCCCGCTCCTCAACGCGCTCGGCCTCGCGCCGGCGCCGGGTTCGGCGCATCCGCTCACGGGGCGCGGCGGCATCATCCTGCTCTACGCTGTGCAGCATGCGCCGCTGGTGTTCATCGCGCTCCGGGCGGGCTTTTCCCGCATTCCGGGCGACCTCGTGGAGGCGGCGCGCGCCACCGGCGCCTCGCCCCTCGCCGCGATCGCGACGATCATCCTGCCCCTGATGCGGCCGGCGCTGATCGCCGCGGCGGCGCTCGCCTTCGTCGCCGGCATCGGCAATTTCGGCATCCCGGCGCTGCTCGGCCTGCCGACCGGCTACACGACGCTGCCGACGCTGATCTATCAGCGCCTCGCCTCGAGCGGCACGCGGGTGCTGGCCGACGCGGCGGTGCTGTCGATGGTCGTCGCGGCGCTTGGCGGGCTCGGCATCGCGGTGCAGGCGCTGGCGCTCGGCCAGCGCGCCCAGGTGGCGGGCCAGGGCGCCGTGACCTTCGCGCTCGGGCGGGCGCGCGGCCCCGTCACGGCGCTGATCGTCGCCGTGCTGGTGCTGATCCTGCTGATGCCGCTGCTGGCGCTTCTCTCGGCCTCGCTCATCCCGACCTATGGCGTGCCGCTCTCGGCCGCGACCGTCACGCTCGGCAATTTCACCGAGGTGCTGCTGAAGCAGGACGCGACGATCCGCGCCTTCCGCAACTCGTTCCTGCTGGCGGGCGGGGCCGCGATCCTCCTGCCGCTCCTCGCGATCCTGATGGCGCGGGCGCTGGAGGCGATGCCGCGCCGCGCGGCGCGGCTGGTGGAGGGCGTCACCGAGATCCCCTATGCGCTGCCCGGCATCGTGGTGGCGATCGCCGCGATCCTGCTGTTCCTCAGGCCGCTGCCGATCGTCAAGCTGTCGCTCTACGCGACGCCCTGGATCATCCTTTTCGCGTATTGCGCGCGGTTCCTGCCGCTGGCGCTGAAGCCGGTCGCGGCCGCGATGGCGCAGATGCCGCGCGAGGACGAGGAGGCGGCGGCGGTGCTCGGCGCCGGGCTCTGGCGGCGGCTCGCGACGATCCTGGCGCCGGCCGTGGCGGCGCCGGCGATCGCGGGCGGGCTGATGGTGTTCCTGTCGGCCTTCAACGAGCTGACGGTCTCGGCGCTGCTGTGGTCGGCCGGCACCGAGACGCTCGGCGTCGTGCTGTTCAACCTGGAGGAGGGCGGCTACGGGCCGCTCGCGGCCGCCATCGCGGTCACGACGATCCTCGTCTCGAGCGTGCTGCTGCTGGCCCTCGACCGGCTCGG
>JBDHTH010000442.1:0-3438 GCA_039808545.1 Phreatobacteraceae bacterium
GGCTCGATCCGCGGCATCGCCCAGGGCGTGCGCGAGCGCATCTCGCCCGACCTGTGGCGGCTGGTCGACAATCCGGGGCCGATCTTCGGCGCGCGCGACGCGGCTTCGCTGCTGGAGCGGACGACGCAGCTGCTCGACCGCTTCGCGGCGCTGTCCGGGGTAGCGGCCGAGAACATGGTGCGGGGGCCGAGCTGGCGCTTTCACGATCTCGGCCGGCGCCTCGAGCGGGCCGTCGGGCTCGCCCGGCTGATCGAGCGCTTCGCGCCCGAGGAGGCGCGCGCCGACCATCTCAACATCCTCCTCGATCTCTCGGACAGCCAGATCAGCTATCGCGGCCGCTATCTCGCGGGGCTGGCGCGCGATCCGGTGCGCGACCTCGTCGGACTCGACCCGCTCAACCCGCGCTCGCTCGCGTTCCAGGCGAACGCCATCGACGCGCATCTGAAGGCGCTGCCCAACCTGCGCGAGGACGGCATGCCGGAAGAGCCGGTGCGGCTCGCCACGCGCATCACGGCCGCCATCGAGACGATCGAGGCCAAGGATCTCGACGGCGCGGTGCTGGAGCGGATCGGCAGCGATCTCGCGGCCCTGTCGGACGCGATCGGCACGCGCTTCTTCCTGCAGGGCGGCGAGGGCGGGCGCATGAAGGCCGCGACCAGGCTCGCATGATCTACGATGTCAGCCATGTAAACCGGGTGCATTACGACCCGCCGGTGCAGCTCGCGCAGTTCAACATCCGCATGGAGCCGATCGACTGGCCGGACCAGCAGCTCATCAGCCACCGGCTGGTGATCGAGCCGCGCGCCATCGTGCGCGAGATCGCGAGCTCGCCGCTCACCAAGCTGACGCGCGTGCGCATCGAGCGGCCGATCGAGAGCCTCAGCGTCGAGAGCCACTTCAAGGTGCGGGTGACGCGCGCCGCGCCCGTCCCGGCGTCGGACGATCCCCCGGTCGCGGCGGTGCGCGACGCGGCGCTCGCTGTGCAGAGCCTCGACGCGCTGGCGCCTGCCAATTTCCTCTATCCCTCGTCGCGCGTGCCGCTCGATACCGATATCGCGGGCTGGTGCGGCAAGAGCCTCGAGCCGGAGCGGGGCGTGGTGGAGGCCTGTCTCGATCTGGCGCGGCGCATCCAGGCGGGCTTCACCTATGATCCGGATGCGACCGAGGTCGACACGCCGGTCGCCGACGCCTTCGCGGCGCGGCACGGCGTCTGCCAGGATTTCGCGCATATCATGCTGTCGGGCCTCAGGGCCTTCGGCATTCCGGCCGCCTATGTCTCGGGCTTCCTGAGGACGATCCCGCCGCCCGGCAAGGCGCGGCTGGTCGGGGCGGACGCGACGCATGCCTGGGTGCTCGCTTGGTGCGGCGCGGGGCGCGGTTGGCTCGGTTTCGACCCGACGAACGGCGTCACGGTCGGCGCGGACCATATCGTGGCGGCGATCGGCCGCGACTTCACCGAAGTGTCGCCGATGGACGGCATCTTCATCGGCGGCAAGGGGCAGGAGCTCGACGTCGCGGTCGACGTCGTGCCGCTGGAGGAAGTCTCGGAAGCCGGCACGCTGGTGCCGCAGGGCTGAGCGCGCGAAAATTTCAGGCGCGATGTCGAAACGGCGCAGCCTGGCGCGACATGGGGCAGGTACGCGATGGTGCGGGCCGCTTCAGGAGACATCCCATGCAATACATGCTTCTCATCCATATCGACGAGGCCGCGATGGCGGCGGCCGCGCCGGCCGGCGCGAGCAATGCCGCGACCTACGAGATGATGGCGAGCTACGCTGCCTATAACGACGCCCTTATCAAGGCCGGCGCCATGGTGTCGGGGGACCGGCTGAAGCCCGCTGCGACCGGCACGGTCGTGCGCGTGCGCGGCGACAGGACCGAGGTGGCGGACGGTCCCTTCGCCGAGACCAAGGAACAGCTCGGCGGCTTCTACATCATCGAGGCGGCCGATCTCGACGCGGCCATCGCCTGGGCGTCGCGCTGCCCGGCGGCGAGCACCGGCACGATCGAGGTCAGGCCGATCTGGCCGCGGGCGTGACCGAGGCGGCGGACGCCGCGCGGGCGGCAGTCGAGCTGGCGGCCCGGCAGAGCTACGGCCGGCTGCTCGCCTATGTCGCGGCCCGCACGCGTGATCTTGCGGCCGCCGAGGATGCGTTGGCCGAGGCTTTCGCGGCGGCGCTGGCGCGCTGGCCGGCGGCGGGCGTGCCCGACAATCCCGATGCCTGGCTGCTGGCGGTGGCGCGCCGGCGTCATGTCGACACGGTTCGCCGGCGGCAGGCCGGGATGGATGCGGTGGACCATCTCGCTTTGCTCGCCGAGGAGGCGTTGACGGCGGCTGCGCCGAGCGCCATCCCGGACGAGCGGCTGGCGCTGATGTTCGCGGCCGCGCACCCGGCCATCGAGGCCTCGGTGCGCGCGCCGCTCATCCTGCAGACGGTGCTCGGTTTCGATGCCGCGACGATCGCCTCGGCATTCCTCGTCGCGCCGGCCGCGATGGGGCAGCGGCTGGTGCGCGCCAAGGCGCGTATCCGCGAGGCGGGCGTGCCGTTCCGCGTGCCGGAGGGGCCTGAGCTCGGCGACCGGCTCGGCGCGGTGCTCAGCGCCATCTACGCGGCCTTCTCGGAAGGCTGGATGGACCCGTCCGGCACCGAGACGCGCCGCCGCAACCTCGCGACGGAGGCGATCTGGCTCGGCCGGCTGATGGCGGCGCTGATGCCGGGCGAGGCCGAGACCCTTGGCCTCCTCGCGCTGATGCTGTTCACCGAGGCGCGCCGCAAGGCCCGGCGCGATACCGAAGGCCGGTACGTGCCGCTCGACGCGCAGGACATGCGCGATTGGGACATGGTGATGATCGCCGAGGCCGAGACGCTGCTCGGCCGCGCCAACCGGTTCGGCCCAAGCGGGCGCTATCAGATCGAGGCCGCGATCCAGTCGGCGCAGGTGGTACGGCGGCACGCAGGCGCGGCCGACCGCATCGCGATCCGGCGGCTCTACGACATCCTGGCGGCGATCTCGCCCTCGCCGGTCGTGGAGGTCAATCGCGCCGTCGCGGTGGCGGCCGTCGAGGGGCCGGCGGCCGGGCTCACCCTTCTCGATCGTCTCACGGGCGATGCGCGGCTCTCCGAATATCAGCCCTATTGGGCGGCACGGGCCGGGCTGCTCGCCGAGCTTGGACAAGGCATGGCGGCGGCCGAGGCGTACGGCCGGGCGATCGGTCTGGAGCGGGATCCGGCGGTACGCCGCTTTCTCGAGGAACGCCGCGCGACGGCGCAAGGATGTTCCGACGCGTAGCGATGGGCTGCGCGCCGCGCAATTCCATCAGCCGCGAAGGCGTCTTAAGCTCTGCTCCGATACAACCTTCTTGCGACAACAACCGAGGAAGCCCCATCGTGAACGGAGCCGAAAGCCTGGTGCGTACGCTGATCGCGTGCGGGATCG
>JBDHTH010000443.1:0-3421 GCA_039808545.1 Phreatobacteraceae bacterium
GCGCTACAAGATGCGCCATACGAGCTATGGCGACCTGCGCGGCGACTTCACCGGCACCGGCGCCCAGCTCTTCAAGAGCGGCGCCTGGCTGTGGGCGCTCGCCCTGCTGCCGCTGGCGATCGCGGTCGTCGCCTTCGTCGTGGTGGCGGCTGGCGATTTCGGCAGCCTCTTCAAGGGCTTCGGCGAGATCAGCCTCGAATCGGATGTCGAGGACGATTTCAAGGCGCTCGCCACGGCGCTCGGCGAACGCCCCGGCCCGCTGATCGCCATGGCGATTGCGGCCGGCTGGGCGGTGTCGGTCGGCTTCTTCGCCTTTCCGGCCTATCAGGCGATCGTCTATCGCTGGTGGGCCGAGGGCGTCAGGCTCGGGCCGATCGCGGCGCGCTCCTGGCTGAAGACGTCGAGCTTCTACGGCGCCTGGGTACGCTTCATCGGCGTGACGACGCTGTTCGGCTTCGCCCTGAGCTTCGTTTCGGTCATCACGGTGGCGGTGGCGAGCGGCATGGCCGACAACCTGCAGAAGGCCTTCCAGGGCGAGATCACGCCGCTCACCGTCCTCGTGATCGCGATGGTCGCCCTCCTCTACATCGTCACATTGCTCGGCTACGCGGTGATCTACCGGGCGACGGTGGAGTTCCGCTACTGGAAGCACATGTGGGAAAGCATGGAGCTGTCGAACCTTTCGGCCCTTGATGCCGTGCAGGCCCGCGCCGTCTCGGGCAACGCGCTCGGCGAGGGGCTCGCGGACGCGCTCGACATCGGAGCCTTCTAGCCATGGCGGTCGGGACCGGCTCGTATTTCGACGGCACCTCCTCGCAGCGCCGGATGGTCCGCGTGACGGTCGGCGCGGCGCTGGCGATCGCCGAGATGGACGGCAGGCCGATCGCCGAATGGGCCTGGCGCGACGTCGAGCGGCTGCCGCAGCCGGGGGTCAGGCTGCGTCTCGCCCGAGTCGGCGGCGATGCGCGCCTCGAGATTTTCGACGAGCCACTCGCCCGCGGCGCCGAGGCGCAGCTCGACAAGGCGGAGGCCCCGAGCCGCCATCGCGGCACGGGCCGCATCGTCGCCTGGTCGATCGCGGCGGTCGTCTCGCTGAGCGCGGTCGGCATCTTCGGCCTGCCGGTGATCGCCGACAAGCTCGCGCCCTACATTCCCTATAGCGTCGAGCGCAAGATCGGCGATGCGGTCGATCAGCAGGTCCGCCAGCTCCTCAGCACGCGACGCGCCGCCGGCCCGTTCGAATGCGGGACGAAGGAGGAGGAGAAGGCCGGCAAGGCGGCCTTCGACAAGCTGATGGCGGCGATCGTCGCGGCCGCGGAGGCGCCCGAGATGATCACCGCCTCGGTGATCCGCCGCCCCGACGCCAACGCCATCGCGCTGCCGGGCGGCCGCATCTACGTCTTCCACGGCCTCATCGCCAAGGCCGGCAGCCCCGACGAGGTGGCGGGCGTGATCGGCCACGAGATCGGCCATGTCGTCAACCGCGACGGCATGCGCAAGCTCATCCAGTCCTCCGGCCTCGCCTTCCTGTTCGGCATGCTGCTCGGCGATGTGGTCGGCGGGGGCGCGATCGTCGTCGCGAGCCGCACGGTCCTCGATTCCGCCTATTCGCGCGAGGCCGAGACCCGCGCCGACGCTTTCGGCGTCGCGACCATGAAGCGCGCCATGGGCGATCCCTCGGCGCTCGCGACCATCCTGGAAAAGATCGCCGGCACCGAGAAGGAGCGCGGCGCGCTCGACTGGATCCTCGACCATCCCGCAACCCCGATCCGCGCCCGCACGATCCGCGCGCTCGCCGGCCCGAAGGGGCAGGGCAAGCCGCTGCTGACGGCCGAGGAATGGGAGGCGCTGCGCAAGATCTGCAGCCCGGCGCCGTCCTCTCCGCCGCTCGCGGGCGAGCGCCGATGAGGCGTTGGCGCCTGCCCGAGCCCGGATGGTCGCGTCCCGCGCGCTGGAGCCGGCGCGTCGCCGTGCTCGCGGTGGCGGTGCTCGGCGGCGCCATCTTCGCCGCGCGCACCGAGCGGATCGACGTCGCGCTGTCGATGGCGGCGGTGGCGCTGGCGGTGGCGCTGGCGCTGGCCGCGATCGTCCTTGCGGCGGTCGGCATCGCCAATATCTGGAATCGCGGCGAGCGCGGCGTGCATCCGGCGCTGTTCGGCCTGTTCGTCGGCCTGCTGCTGCTGCTCTATCCCGGCTATCTCGCGGTGCTCGCCTTCCGCACGCCGCAGCTCACCGACATCTCGACCGATCTCGCCGATCCGCCGAGCTTCGAGCTGCTCTCCAAGCCGCGCGCCGAGGCGGGCCATCCGCCGGGCTTTCCCAGGCGCAGCGCCGCGCTCCAGAAGGCGGCCTATCCGGGTGTCGCCACGCTGGTCCTCGATCTCGGCGCCGACGAGGCCTTCGAGATCGTCCGCAGCCAGATCGAGCAGCATCGCTGGACGATCGTGCAGGCCATCCCGCCGCGGCCCCCGACCAACGAAGGGCGGCTCGAATTTACGGTGCGCACCCCGATCATGAGCTTTCCCAACGACATCATCATCCGCATCCGTGACGCCCAGGACAAGGCGCGCGTCGACATGCGCGCCGCCTCCCGCCACGGCCGCCACGATTTCGGCGTCAATGCCGGTCTGATCCTGGTGCTGCTCGGCGAGGTGCGCGACCGGGCGGCCGGTAAATAAACCGATGCGGACGGGCGCAAATGCGCTAAAACCCGAGCGGAACGAGACAAGGGCGCGCCGCGCCGACCGGGGAGCGTATTGAGGACCATCACCTGCATCGAGGACCTCAGGAGCCTCGCGAAACGCCGCGTGCCGCGCGCCTTCTTCGAATATGCCGATCGCGGCTCCTATTCCGAGGCGACCCTGCGCGCCAACCGGGCCGATCTCGACGCCATCAAGCTGCGCCAGCGCGTGCTGGTCGATGTCGACCGGCGCGAGCTCTCCACTACAGTTCTCGGCGAAACCCTGGCGCTGCCCTTCATCCACGCCCCGACCGGCCTCACCGGCATGCAGCACGGCGACGGCGAGATCCTGGCCTGCCGCGCCTGCCAGGAGGCGGGCATCCCCTTCACGCTCTCGACCATGTCGATCTGCTCGATCGAGGATGTCGCGGCCAATGTCGCCAAGCCCTTCTGGTTCCAGCTCTACGTGATGCGCGACCGCGGCTTCGCGCAGTCGCTGATCGAGCGCGCCAGGGACGCGAAATGCAGCGCGCTGGTGCTCACGGCCGACCTCCAGATCCAGGGCCAGCGCCATCGCGACATCAAGAACGGCATGACGGTGCCGCCCGAGGTCAAGCTCGCCAACCTGATCGACATCGCGACGAAGCCGCGCTGGGCGATGAGCGTGCTGCGCGGCAAGCGCAGGAATTTCGGCAATATCGAGGGCCGCGTCCCCGGCATGAGCGGCGTCAAGTCGCTCGC
>JBDHTH010000444.1:0-3416 GCA_039808545.1 Phreatobacteraceae bacterium
TCGGGATCACCTTGGGGCTGAGCATCCCCGCGACATCGGTCGTCGCGGCGGGCGCCGGGGGCGATGTCGGCGGCGGAGTCGCAGGAGCCTCGGCCACAGGGAGCGGCTTCGGCGCGTCCGGCATGGCCGGGGCCTGCTTCGGCGCTTCAGGCTGGGCGGCGGGCATCGGCGCCGGCGCTTCGGCGCGCGGTGCCGGCTGGGCGGCCGGAAGCGTCACGGCCGGCGCCTGGTCGGGCGCGCCCGTCTGCGGCGCGCTGACATCGACGACATAATCGTCGCCCTCGAGGAAGCCGCGGATATCGGCATCCTTGTCGACCGTCAGCGCCAGCACGAGCCGGCGTGCATCGGGCACCACCTCGATCTTGCGGACGGTCTCGTGGAGCGCGTCCCGCCAGCGCTGCGGATCGAAGCGGGCCGTCGTGAGAAACGTCACGGTGACCCGCTCGCCCTTGCGTTCCAGGCTGACGGGCGTCGATTTCGGCGGCGAGAACACGAGGCGCGCGAAGGTCGCGGCCGTGCCGACCCTGAGGCCGAGCTCCGGCGGCTCGCCCGGCCGCTCGGCGGCCTTGGCCTTCAGCAGCCGCTCGGCCTCGGCGGCGCGGCGCACGAGCTCGTCGACGACGGCCTTCGGCAGCGGCGGCGGCAGGCCGGTCCAGCTCTCGGGCAGGAGGTCGACGAAGACCTTCTCGCCGGCCTCCATCGTGTTGATCGTCAGGCGGCGCGACAGCGCGATGCGCAGCGTCTTGCCGTCCGGATCGAGGCGCACCGCCGAGGCATAGGCGGTCAGCGCGCGCTGGATCGCGACGGCATCGAACCGCGCCGGCCGCTCGAAGGCGATCACCAGCACGCTGCCATTGGCCCGCGCCGTGACGCCGGTCGCGCTCGCGAAGGTGAAGAGGAGGCGCGCATAGCCCTCCTGCGTGAAGACCGAGACATCGCCGCTGACGGCCTGCGGCACGGCAGGCCGGTCGACCGCCACCGGCGCGGGCGCCGGCCGCGTCTGGGCGCCGGCCGGAACGAGGCTGCCGGCGCTCTCGGCGAGCACCGCCAGCAGCAGCGCCCAGCGCGCCGTCTTCCCCGTCCCGTTCTGGATCCGCATGCCTGCTCTCTGCCGTTCTGGCGGAAATCGGCCGGCAGTATGCGGAAGGCCGCTTAACGGCGCCTTACGCAAGCGGATGCGATTGCGCGAGAGTGCAGGTTGGAGCCCGTTAGGGACGCGGCCTGCCCTCGATCTTCGGCAGGTCGGCCATCGAGGGCGGCGCCTTCGGGTCGGTGGTGCGGCGCTGGGCGAGCTCCAGCGTCAGCTTCTCGGCGACTTCCGGCGACATGGCGGCGAGGATGTCGGCCACTTTGGCGGGCTTCATGGCGTTGACGAGATCGACCATCACCCGCATTTCGAGACGGTCGAAGATGCGGGCCGCGTCCTTGGCGCGCATCGATTCGTACATGGTGACGAGGTTCTTCAGCCGCTCGCGCTCCTGCTCCTCGCGCTTGGCCGGCGTCTCGACCATCTTCGCCTCGAGCGCCTTCAGCTCGGCGAGCCGCTCCTCGATCTTCTTCTCGGTCGCCTTCAGGAGGCTCTCGCGCAGCTCCTGCTCGCGCGCCTGCTTCTCCAGCTCCTGCCGGCGCTCCTGCAGCTTTTCCAGGACGATCCGTTCCGCCGGCGAGACGACCGGCCGGTTGTCGGCCGGCGCCGGCGGCATCTGCGGGCCTTTGGGAGCCTCTGCGGCCGGCTTGGGCTTGGGCTCCGGCATCGAGCCGGTCAGCAGCAGATCGTCCGGCAGCGCCTCGGCGGCGGGCTTGGTCTCGGCGGGCGTCTCGGCGCGCGCCGCCGGCACACCGGTGACGGTACCCTGCGGCGCCAGCGCCAGGGCACCGAGCTTCAGCACCAGCAGGCTGCTGGTCGCGAAGATCACCACCGGCAGCAGCCGCGCCATGTCAGGCCGCCCGCCGCGTCAGGCGGATGCGCGCCCGCTCCGCGAAGGACTGCGCCGCCAGCGCGGTCGCCGAGGCGGATGCCGGATCGATGACAGGCGCCGGGCTCGGCGGCTGGATCACCGGCGGCGCGGGCCAGGAAACGGCCGGCTGAGCGATAGCCGGCTGGGCGGGCGCCTGCCTCAGGCTCGCGGTCGCCTCGGCGAGCGCCGTCGGCCCCTGCAGCGGGCTGAGCTGCGCGAGGACGCGCTCGCCTTGAGCCAGCGCGGCCGCGAACCTGCCGTCGAAGGCTTCGGCGTCGGCGAGCCGGCGCGCCAGCGTCTCCTCGCTCTCGCGCACCGTCAGCTTGAGGCCGGCGATCGCCCGCTCGGCCGCGCCGGTGGCGTTCACCAATTCGCCGATCGTCGCGACCAGGACCTTCTCGTCGGCCATCAGCCGCTTCAGCCGGGCATTGAGCCGCACGCAGTGGAAGATCGTCGTCGCCAGAAGCGCCACGATGACGATCTCGATCGCCATGCCCACGAGGCCGCCGCCCATCATGCCCGCTCCTTCTTGGTCTGCTTCGTATTGGCGAAGACTTCCATCGTCGTCCCCGAGCGCCGGACGGGGCGCGTCACGCGCACCGCGATATTGTCGCCGACCCGTCCCATCCGTCCCTCGGTGAGCGTCATCGCGCCGGCCCGGACGCCGATCATCGCGTCGGGCTTCAATTCCAGCATCAGCGTGTCGCCGACCGAGAGGTCGAGCATGCGCTGGATCGGCAGGTGCCCCTCGTAGAGCACCGCCGCGACCTCGATCTGGCTCTGCCAGATCTCGGTGGCGAGATGCCCCTCCCAGGTGAGGTCGCGGCCGAGCTTCTCGCCCGCGAACATCTGCGACAGCGTCTCGCGGATCGGCTCGATCGTCGCGTAGGGCAGCAGCATCTCGATATCGCCGCCCCGCCCCTCCATCTCGATGCGGAAGCGGACGAGGATCGCGGCGTTGGCGGGCCGCGTGATCGGCGCAAAGCGCGGATTGGTCTCCAGCCGGTCGAGCGTAAAGGTCACGGGCGAGACCGGCTTGAAGGCCGTCTCGGCGTCGCTCAGCAGCAATTGCAGCATGCGCTTGACGAGACCGGTCTCGATCGAGGTGTAGGGCCGGCCCTCGACGCGGTTGTTGGCCGGCCCGCGCCGGCCGCCGAGCAGCACGTCGATGATCGAGTAGATGAGGTTGGAATTGACCGTGACGAGGCCGAAATTGTCCCATTCCTCGGCCTTGAACACGCCGAGAATGGTGGGCAGCGGCACCGAGCTCAGATAGTCGCCGAAGCGCACCGAGGTGACGCGGTCGAGCGCCACCTCGACATTGTCCGAGGTGAAGTTGCGCATGCTCGCGGTCAGGAGCCGCACCAGGCGATCGAAGACGATCTCCAGCATCGGCAGGCGTTCATACGAGACCATCGCGGAATCGATGATCGCGCGGATGCCGCGATGCGTGTCGAG
>JBDHTH010000445.1:0-3408 GCA_039808545.1 Phreatobacteraceae bacterium
ACGCATGCGCATCGGATCGACCGATGCCGAACGATGGGTGCCGCGGATGAACGCCGTCGACTTCGAAGCCTTCGTGGAGCGCCTCGCCACCGTCTCGGGGGACGCGATCCTGCCGTTCTTCCGCACCGCCATCGGCGCCGAGCACAAGCCCGGCAAGGGCGCCTTCGATCCCGTCACGGAAGCCGATCGCGGCGGCGAGGCCGCCATGCGCGCCCTGATCGGCGCGACCTTCCCGCATCACGGCATCCTCGGCGAGGAATACGGGCCGCAGGGCCTCGATGCCGAATATGTCTGGGTGCTCGACCCGATCGACGGCACCAAATCCTTCATCTCGGGGATTCCGATGTGGGGCACGCTGATCGGCCTCAACCGGCGCGGCTCGCCCTGCTACGGCATGATGCACCAGCCCTTCATCGGCGAGCGCTTCACGGGCGACGGCAGGCGCGCCCGCTATCGCGGCCCGGCCGGCGAGCGCGCCCTGATGACCCGCCACTGCGCCGATATCGGCCAGGCGACGATCATGACCACGGGGCCGCATCTGATGGGCGCCGCCGACCGCGCCCTCTACGCCAAGGTCGAGGCGCGCTGCCGCCTCTCCCGCTACGGCGGCGACTGCTACGCCTATGCGATGCTTGCGGCCGGCCATATCGACCTGGTGGTCGAGGCGGGACTCCAGCCCTACGACATCGTCGCGCTGATCCCGATCATCGAGGGCGCGGGCGGCGTCGTCACGACCTGGGAGGGCGGCCCGGCCGCCAATGGGGGCCGCATCGTCGCGGCCGGCGACCCGGCGCTGCACAGGATCGCGCTGGAGATCCTCAACGCCGGCTGAGGCCGGGGGCGGACGATCCTCTTACGTTACGGTATCGAACAGCCGCCATATCCACGACACCTGGTAGATCAGCGTGCCGATGACGAAGGCGGCGTGAAAACGCCGGTCGGCGCTGAGCGCCGCGACGACGCAGAGAGCCACCAGGATAGGCGTGCGGATCAGATATTCCTGCGCGAAGCGGGCGAAATGCGCCTCGCCCTTGATCAGCGTATCGACGATGTCGAACAGATAGGTGGCGGCGAGAAGCCCGAAGAACCACGCGCGGCGCGCATAGAAATAATCCTCGTAGCCCGCATAGTCCTGCATGCTCTCCGGAAACAGGAAGGCGCAGAGCAGGAACAGGATGATCGAATAGCCGATCAGGAAGGCATAGACGCCGAAGGTCCAGGCCTCGACCTGGAAGAGGCCGAACTCCCACCACCAGAAATGCACGAGCGCCAGCAGGAGCGAGGCGACCCAGGCGAGATGCACCGCATAGAGCCGGTCGCGCTTGGGGTGCTGCACGATGCGCGCGACGCCCGACAGGAGCCGCGTCACGCCGAGGCCGATCACCATGCCCATGACGATGCGGATATGCGGGAAAAGGTCGTGTGCCGAGGCGATTTGCTGCTGCATCGGGGAACTCGATCAAATTGCGCGACCCGGCATCGGCCTAGCCGGGCAGCGGCGCCGCTTCCTTCGCGGGTTTGCGGAAGCGCGGCGCCACCGGCTGGCCCGGCGGCACGAAAGCGTCGAACGCAGCCCAGAACTGCGCGCGGACCGCATCGGTCTCCGAGAGGATCTCGTGCCGCGACTGCGGGATGACCACGGCCCCGCCGCCACGCAGGCGGCCCGCGAACACCTCGATCGCCGGCGCCGAGACCACCGGATCGAGCGCCGGCGACAGCACCAGCGTCGGGATCGTGATCGCGTCGCAGAATTTGCCGCCCATCAGCCGGTCCATCGCGCGCTGCGCGGCATGCAGCCAGGCAACCGTCGGCGAGCCGATCGCGAGCTCCGGATGCGCCTCGATGATGACGGTGTTGCGCCGGTAGCGCGCCTCGTCCGCGCTCAGCCGGTTGCCGGGAAAGGGGAGCGCCTGCAAGGGCTTGGCGTCCCCGCCGGGGATATAGGCATTGGCCGCGCCGAGAAGCGTCAGCGCGTCGATGATCAGCCGGACGCCGCGCTGCCACTGGATCATGCCGATCTTCACCATCGGCGCGAGGAGCACCATGCGCTCGAACCAGCGCGCGCCATCGGCCGCCGCCTCGAGCAGAACGGCGCCGCCCATCGAATGAGCGAGCGCGAAATAGGGCGGCGGGCAGTCCGGCAGCACCACGTCGCGCGCGAACGCGGCGAGATCGCGCTGATACTCGGCGAAGCTCTCCACATGGCCCTTGAACGGGTCGGCGAGCGCCCGGTCGGAGCCGCCCTGCCCGCGCCAGTCGAAGGTCGCGACCGTGAAGCCGCGCGCGGTCAGCTCCACGATCGTCTCGAAATACTTCTCGATCATCTCGGAGCGACCCTGCAGCAGCGCGATCGTGCCGCGCCGCGGCGTGGCGGTGGCGGCAAAGCGCGCATAGCGCAGACGCCGGCCGTCCTCCGTCTCGATATGGCCCGAGACGGCGCCCTGGGGAATCGGATTGCCGAGGGTGGCGAACAGCGTCATGGCGCGAGGGCTCCGGACATATCAGAACCCTAGCCGCGCAATTGCGACAAAGCCAAGTCCGAGGGCGGCGCGCCTAGCGACGGCGCGGCTCCGGCAGCGGCTTCTGGCCGACGATCTCGCCCGTGCGCGCATCGAGCGCCAGGCGCACCTTGAAGCCGCGCGCATTGCGCGCCGCCAGCACATAGGTCGCCCCGCGCCGCTCGATCGCCGCCATCTCGCGATAGCCGCGCGCCGCCAGCGCGCCGAGCACCGCCTGCTCGCTCAGCAGGCCGCTCGCCTCGGCGCGCACCGGCTGGATGAGCTCGCCGCAGCTTGCATGCGCGAGGCCGAGCGCGAGCAGGATCGCCACCGACAGGGAGGCCGGCAAGGCGCGGATGGGTTTCAAGGTCATGGCAATGCGTCCCGTGTTCGGGCAATTGCGCATGATCCTGCGGGACAGGGGCTGAACGGCGCCGGAAGCGGCGGTTCATCGCCCATTCATCGCGCGGGCGGCGCCTCAATAGGGGCGCGGCGCCGCGCTGCGCCAGACCTCGCGGCGGCCGAGCTCGTTGACGCGGCGCACTTCGCCGGTGCGGCGGTCGACCGCGACATGGAGGCGGTTGCCGCGATCGTCGGTCGCGCTGGCGAAGAAGACCCGCCCGGCGATCCGGCGCGGCACGATCGCCCAGAAGCCGCGCTCGGCGAGCAGCGCGATCACCGCATCGTCGCCGAGATAGGCACGGACCTTCGGCGCCGCGATCTGCGGCGCCGCGTCGATCCAGTCGACCCTGTCGGTTGGATAGGTCTCCTCCCAGGGCTCGTAGCCGCGCCTGAGCCAGCCGGCGTCCGCGGGCGCGGCGGCTAGGCTGAGCAGAACAAGGGCGGCAGAAAAGCGAATCATCGTCGAACCCGGAGCTGTGGGCGTGTTCCGGCGAGGATGGCGGCTAAT
>JBDHTH010000446.1:0-3406 GCA_039808545.1 Phreatobacteraceae bacterium
ATCAACAAGATCGTGCGCACCTCGCGGCAGATGCTGCACGAGATCGGCCGCGAGCCGACCCCGGAGGAGCTGGCCGAGAAGCTCGGCATGCCGCTCGAAAAGGTCCGCAAGGTCCTGAAGATCGCCAAGGAGCCGATCAGCCTCGAGACGCCGATCGGCGACGAGGAGGACAGCCATCTCGGCGATTTCATCGAGGACAAGAACGCGATCCTGCCGATCGACGCGGCGATCCAGGCGAATCTGCGCGAGACGACGACGCGGGTGCTGGCCTCGCTCACGCCGCGCGAGGAGCGCGTGCTGCGCATGCGCTTCGGCATTGGCATGAACACCGACCACACGCTGGAAGAGGTCGGCCAGCAATTCTCGGTGACGCGCGAGCGCATCCGCCAGATCGAGGCCAAGGCGCTGCGGAAGCTGAAGCACCCGAGCCGCTCGCGGAAGCTCAGGAGCTTCTTGGATAATTGAAATGCAAGAAGCCCGGACGAAAGTCCGGGCTTTTTGTTGATGTGAGCCCTTTGGCGGCCGTGTCAGGCAGCGGCCGCGACGTCCGTGAGGCTGAAATCCGCTCCCTTGAAGAGAAGCGGTTGGCTTTCGGCCTTCGCGACCGCATAGGCGATGCAGTCGCCGAAGTTCAGCGCAGCCGGATGACGGCCCTTGCCGTAGCGCAGAAAGGCGTCCTCGGCGACGGCCGCGTGCTCCTGCGTGAAATCGACGAGATCGATCTCGAGGCCGTCGATCACGGAACGGAGTTCGGCGAGCGACGCCTCGCCGAGCCGATTCACCGTGACGATCGCGGCTTCCAGATAGTTCGGCGCGGGCATCACGCGTGATGGGGCCGCGAGAATGGCATCCCGAAAGGCCGGACGCTCGGGTTCGCCGAGCAGGATCGCGATAAGCGCCGAGGTGTCGATCACCATCAGCGCGGCAGGCCGTGCTCGTCGTAGCCGATGATCTCGTCGGCCGTCATTTCCGTAAGGCGGGGCATGCGATCGAGCCGTTCGAGAGCCTCCGTCACACTCCGGCGGCGTTCCTCGATGGTCGGCGCGCGGCGGGCGGGGCCGGGTTGCTCCAGCGCCTCCCGAAGGCTTTGCCGGATCGCCTCAGTCATGGAGACGCCCCGGCGGGTTGCCAGCTCGCGCGCCATGCGCTCGACCTCGGCGTTCTTGATGGACATGCCCATGGCGACCTCGATTATAGAATTCTGTCCGCCGATTATATAATCGCCAAGGGCGCCCCGACAACGCCGCGCCCCGTCCTCCAATCGCCGTGCCGACCATGCCTCTCAAGATCTTGACGCTCCACACGACCGGCCCCGGCCTCTACGAGTTCACGGCCGAGGCCGCCGCTTTCCTGCGCGGAAAAGGCGGCGACGGGCTGCTGACGGTCTTCGTGCGCCATACCTCCTGCTCGCTGCTGATCCAGGAGAACGCCGATCCGGATGTGCGGCGCGATCTCGACGCCTTCTTCCGCCGCCTCGTGCCGCCGGCCCACGATCCCTCGATGCGCTGGATCACCCATCGCCTCGAGGGGCCGGACGACATGCCGGCGCATATCAAGGCAGCGCTGACGCAGACCTCGATCGGCATTCCGGTCAGCGGCGGGCGGATGATGCTCGGCACCTGGCAGGGGCTCTATTTGTTCGAGCATCGCGACGCGCCGCATCGGCGCGAGGTCGTGCTGCAGTTGCTGGCGGAGCGCGACTGACGGGCCAAGCGCCGGAGGCGAATTGCCGGTTGCGCCGTGGCAATCATCCCGCTATTTAGTTTAGATTAATTCTAAACACAGGTTGTTCGCCATGTTCATGGCTTTCGGTTCCCGTCGCCGCTTCTCCGACCTTTCGGAGGCCGAAATCGTCGCGCTCGCGATCTCATCGGAGGAGGACGATGCGCGCATCTATGCTACCTTCGCGGAGCATCTGAGGGCCGCATATCCGGGCTCCGCCGCGGTGTTCGACGGCATGGCGGCCGAGGAGGATGGGCACCGGCGGCGGCTGATCGATCTGTTTGAGGCACGCTTCGGCAAGACGATCCCGCTGATCCGCCGCGAGCATGTCAGCGGCTTCTATGCGCGCCGGCCGATCTGGCTGACCGAGAATCTCGGCATCGAGCGGATCCGCGCCGAGGCGAGCCGGATGGAGCAGGACGCGGCTGACTTCTATACGCGCGCCGCCCAGCGCAGCAGCGATCCGGCGACCCGCGCTCTGCTCGGCGATCTGGCGGCCGAAGAACGCAAGCACGAAGCGCTTTCGGATAACCTCGCCGAGAAGCATCTCGCGAGCGAGCCGCGCGAGGAGGAGAACGAGCGGGCGCGCCGCCAATTCGTGCTCACCTATGTGCAGCCGGGCCTCGCCGGGCTGATGGACGGCTCCGTCTCGACGCTGGCGCCGATCTTCGCCACCGCCTTCGCGACGAAGGACCCGGCGACGACCTTCATCGTCGGCCTCGCGGCGGCAGTGGGCGCCGGCATCTCGATGGGCTTCACGGAGGCAGCACATGACGACGGTGTCATTTCGGGGCGCGGCTCGCCGATCAAGCGGGGTCTCGCTTCCGGAATCATGACGGCGGTCGGCGGGCTTGGCCATGCGCTGCCCTATCTGATCCCGCATTTCTGGACCGCGACGGCCATTGCCGGGATGATCGTCTTCGTCGAGCTTTGGGCAATAGCCTGGATCCAAAACCACTACATGGAGACGCCGTTCTGGCGCGCCGTCGTGCAGGTCGTCGTCGGCGGCGCGCTCGTGCTCGCCGCCGGCATCCTTATCGGGGGGCATTGAGCCGCTTCGCGCTCACGCGTCCGGCAGGCCGATCTCGCCCTGCTGCCGGAGTGTATGCAGGACGACGGCGGCGCCGATCTGCTTGGAGACGGCGTTCGGGTCCCATTGGCCGTCGGCGACGTATTTGCCGCGCGTATAATGCGTGCAACCGCTCCACAGATAGGGCGTGAAGATGCCACGCTTGCGCGAGCCGAAGCCGTTATAGGCCTCGAGCCGGTGCAGCATGCGGGCCAGGCCCCAATCGCTTTCGCCGTCATAGCCCTTCATCGCGAGGGCATCGATCGCCGACTCCTCCCAGGTGAAGGGCGGCTTGCCCTTCTTGGGTCGGCCGGCCGGCACATGGACCGTGCGCGCGGTCAGCGGGTCGCCGTTGTGCAGATGCGTCGTGAAGTCGCTGGTGCTCTCCAGGTCGTTGATGACGCCGACGAAATACCAAGGCATGCCGCCGAACGCTTTGGCGACGGCGCGATAATTGTCCTTGCCGGCGAGGACACGGCCGGCCGCCGCCGCGATGGCGGCCTGCTTCTCGGGCCTTGGCGTCACGGTCGCGAACAGGCCGCGATACTCGTCTGCGAGCTCGCCGAAGGCGATGCTCTTGATCGGCGTCGCGGGGACCGCGGCGGCGAAGGCGAA
>JBDHTH010000447.1:0-3381 GCA_039808545.1 Phreatobacteraceae bacterium
AGCGCGATCGCCTCCTCGGTCGCGTCCGGCGCGATGATCACCTCGGTGAAGATCTTGACGATCTCGGCCGCCGCCTCGGCGTCCAGAATGCGGTTGACCGCGACGATGCCGCCGAAGGCCGAGACCGGATCGCAGCGCAGCGCCTTCCGATAGGCCTCCGCGACCGAGTCGCCCTCGGCGACGCCGCAAGGATTGGCATGCTTGATGATCGCCACCGCGGCGGTGCGGCCCGCATCGAACTCAGCCACCAGCTCATAGGCCGCGTCGGTGTCGTTGACGTTGTTGTAGGAGAGCTGCTTGCCCTGGAGCTGGCGGGCGGTGGCGACGCCCGGCCGCGCCACGGCGCCGGCCGGCATGCGGTAGAAGGCGCCCCATTGATGCGGGTTCTCGCCGTAGCGCATCGCCTCGGCGAGCGTGCCGCCGAGTGCACGATAGGTCGCGGCGGTTTCGCCTTCCTGCTCGAGCATCCAGCCCGAGACGGCGGCATCGTAGGCGGCGGTGCGCGCGAAGGCCTTGGCGGCGAGCTTGCGGCGCAGCGCCATGGTGGTCGCGCCGTCATGGGCGTCCAGCGCGGCGAGCAGCGTGCCGTAATCGGCCGGATCGACGATCACCGCGACGCCGTCATGGTTCTTGGCGGCGGCGCGGATCATCGCGGGCCCGCCGATATCGATATTCTCGACCAGCACCTCGCGGCTCGCGCCCTTTGCGAGCGTCGCCTCGAACGGGTAGAGGTTGACGACCAGCAGGTCGATCGCCGCGATGCCATGGGTGGTCATCGCCTCGACATGACTCGCATCGTCGCGCACCGCGAGCAGCCCGCCATGAATCTTCGGATGCAGCGTCTTGACGCGCCCGTCCATCATCTCGGGCGAACCCGTGACGCTCGCGACATCCTCCACCGGCAGCCCCGCCTCGGCGAGCGCGATCCGCGTGCCGCCGGTCGAGACCAGCGAGACGCCGCGCGCCACCAGCGCGCGGGCGAGGTCGACGAGCCCCGTCTTGTCGGAAACCGAGAGGAGGGCGCGGGTGACGGGACGCAGATCGGTCGGCATGGCTGAAGTCCGGCAGGTGGGAAGCGAAAGGCTTGCGGCGCTTATCACGACCGGACCGATGCGCAAAGCCGGCGTAACGCACCTCGCGCGCTAAACCTGCGCCTCGAACATCCAGGTCACTTCGAGCCCCTCCGCCGCCGCGCCCGTGATGACGATCTGGTCGGTGCGGCGCGGCCCGTGCGGGCCCGAGAGGAACACGCTTTCCTCGATCTGCACCGGCTGATCGGCCGCGAACACCCAGGTCGGGCCGGTCTGCGGCACCAGCAGCACCCGGTGGCCGTCGTCGAGCCGGCTGACCTTGACCTGCGGATGGATGTGGAAGCGGATCGCGACGGTCTTGGCGGCGGCGGGCCGGCGCGCCGTCTTGTCGGCGATGAGGCGATCGGTTCCGGCCAGCACCAGCCCGTCGGCGCCGAGCACCAGCTCGCGCTCATGCAGCAGCCCGAACCGGGCGCCGTAGCCGTCATGGCGGGCCGTGACCGACATCGCCTTCTCGTCGCGCGTCACCGTCACGGCCTCGGGCCCCGCGATGATCGGCGTGCCGACCAGCTCGCGCAGCCGGCCCGCATCGGCGAAGCGCGCCGAGGAGGTGTCGTCGAGGACGAGCGTGGAATGCGCCGCGCTCGCCCGCGCGAGATCGCGCCAGGCCGCGCGCCCGGCCGCCGGCACGCCGCAATTGACGACGATCCGGCTGCGCTCGCTGGAGAACTCGAAGGCGAGGCACCCCGCATGCGCGTCCTGGCTGACGCCGACCGGCGGCGCCTTCCCGGTATCGGCGACCACCACGCTCTGCCCGGCCTCCAGCCGCTGATAGCCCGAATGGCTGGCATTGCTCGGCGGGCGGCCGCGCGCATCGTCATAGGCGAGGATCGTGGCGAGCAGGTCGGGGCGCGTCGGCCCCATGCCGTTGAAGGCCGCAAACGTGCCGTCGCCATGCCGGAAGAAGCGCATCATCGGCATCATCCGGTCGATCGCGTTGAGCAGCGCCGGCGGCGTCTCCACGGCCCGCGACGCATAGGTCTGGCGCAAGGGCAGGAAATCGAGCAGCAGGTCGATCAGCACGTCCGGATTGCGGCTGAGATGGCCGCCATCGGCGAGGATCTGCCGGTCGAGCTCGCGGGAGAGCAGCCGCGCCACGCCCTTCTGATGCCGCTCCTGCCCGACCGCGCAGAGCGTCGCATAGGCGAGCGCGACGCCGACGAGGAGGCGCGGCACCCCGTCGCGCGCCTTGCCCCAGACGGAACGCAGATAGCGGATCTGCGCGCCGAGGCTGCGCATGAAGCGGCGATAGAAGTCAGGCTCGGCATCCGCGAGGATCAGCGGCGAATGGGTGATCCAGGAGATGACGCGGCGCGCCACGATCTCGGGCTCGGTCGCGACCGGATCCCAGCGGGCGAGCTGGATCCATTCGGCGACGAGCGCCTGCGCATGCGTGCGGGTGATGCCGGAATCGGCGGCGCGCAGGTGGCGCAGCCAGCCGAAGCCGTGCAGCACGGCCGTCCATTCGGCGCTCGGCCCCGCCATCTCGAAGATCGAGCGGCCCGAGACCGAGACGACATGGCCCGCGAAGGCGAAGCGCCCCGCATAGATCTCGGCGCTCTGGGTGGGATCGGCGGTCCTGAGATCCTGCGGCGCGATGGAGAGCCGGTCCGAGCCGTCGCCCATGTAGCGCCAGCGGTACCAGCGGCTGATCCGGACGCGCCGCGTCGTCCGCGCCCAGCCTCGGCGTGCGGCATAGCGGGCGAGCCTCAGGCGCTCGGCGAAGGTCAGTGCCGCCATCGCGGCGCAACTCCTGGCTCGGGGGCGCAACAGGGGTGGTGCGGGTCGCAGAATCTAGCGAGCGTCGGACCGCGCTGTCCACAATCCGCCTCAAGGTCTACGGACGAGCCGCGCCGCGAAGAAGCCGTCGAGCCCGCCGAGCCGCGCTTCGCTCGCGCCGGGGTGATTCGCCCAATGGTCGGGCCGGGTCCTGAGGTCGCCCTCGGCGGTGATCAGCGCCGGATCGCCGCCCACCTCGGCGGGCGTGATCGGCATCCGCGCGAAGCCGGGATGCTCCACCAGGAAGCGGGCGATCTGCGCCTCGCCCTCCTCGGGCTCGAGCGAGCAGGTCGCGTAGACGAGGCGCCCGCCGGGCGCGAGAAGGCCGGCCGCATGGGCGAGGAGGCGGTGCTGCAGCGCCGCCAGCTTGCCGATATCTTCGGGCCGCTTCGTCCAGGCGACGTCGGGATGGCGGCGGATCGTGCCGGTGGAGGAGCAGGGCGCGTCGAGCAGGATCGCGTCATAGGGCCCGTCCGCGATGCCGAGCGCATCGCCGACCCGGATCTCGGCG
>JBDHTH010000448.1:0-3371 GCA_039808545.1 Phreatobacteraceae bacterium
CCGCGCGACGTCGCGGGCGATCGTCGTGAACTCGAACGACAGCGCCGCGACGGGTCGGCCCAGCCCCGCCAGCACCTTGTCCTCGAACCCCTCGACATCGATCTTGATGAAGGCCGGCACCCCATGCGCCGCGATCAGCGCATCGAGGGTGACGACCGGCACCTCGACCACGCGGTCCCAACGCTGCCCCTCCCAGCCGGCGGCGCCGGCCGCCGCCGCGACGAAGCCGGGCGAGGCCGTCGTCACGGTCGGGTTGGCCGAGTTCACATGCAGCGCGAGCCGCCCCGGCGCATCGCCCGCCGCCGCCTCGACGAGCGCGATACCGGCATCGCAGCCATGGATCAGGCGCAGCGCCCGCATCAGCTCGCCCTGCGGCTCGAGCGCCACCACCCGCGCGCCGAGCCGGCGGAACGAGGCTGTGCGGTCGCCGACATGCGCGCCGATGTCGAAGGCGAGATCGCCGGGCTTCAGGAAGCGCCGATAGAGCGCATCCATCGCGGCGGCCCGCTCCGGATTGCCGTAATACTGGCGGAGCGAGCGGCCGACCACCGCCGAGCGGGGCGCGAGGCTCATGCGGGCTGCCCGGCGCCGAGCGCCGCGATCTCGGCCGAGGGCGCGAGATCCTCCGGAATGGCGCAGAGGCCGGTCTTCGCCAGCCAGGCGCCGAGCGCCGGCGAGGCCGTGACCATCGCGAACGGGATCGCGAGGACATAGCCGGCCGTCAGGGGCAGCGACCATAGGAGCACCGCCGGCGACAGCACGGCCAGCGATCCGATCACCAGGAGGCCGAAGACTAGATGCGGCCACAGTCCTGCGAACGCAGTCGGAAGGGAGAGCGCATGCGCGTCACGCGCCTGCCCGTTCCAGCCGATCCGCGCCCGTCCGAACAGGAGGCCGATCATGAAGATCGTCGTGCGCAAGGTCGAGACCGCCCCTTGCAGGAACGAGAAGACGAGCTCGGTCAGCGCCCCGAGCGCGAAGATCCCGGCCCCGCCATAGCGCTTCGCGGCGCCGGGCGTGATCAGGATGTCGAGGAAGCCGGCGATCTTCGGCATCAGATACATCAGGAGATAGGCGAGATAGAGCGCGATCGCGAGGCCGGCCGGATAGTCCGCGATCATCCGGTCCTCCAGCACCTTGAACGGCAGGAGCGCGATCATGATCGTCCAGGCCGGGATGCCGATGAACATCAGGATCGCCCAGGCGAGCTGAAAGCGGCTCATCGGCAGGAGGCCCGGAATATCCATCAGCTTCAGATACTGCAGGTTGCCGAGGCACCAGCGCAGGTCCCGCCGCGCGAATTCCAGGATCGTCGGCGGATTCTCCTCGTAGGAACCGCCCTCCACGGGCAGCACCCGCACCTCGTAGCCGGCCCGCCGCATCAGGGTCGCCTCGACCTGGTCGTGGCTCATCACGGCGCCGCCGAGCGGCGGGCCGCCAGGCAGAATGGGAAGGTGGCATTCATCGCGGAAGGGCGCGATCCGCACCATCGCGTTATGCCCCCAGAACGGGCCGCATTCGCCGATCCACCAGGCGCTGCCCATCGTATAGGCGCGCATGCCGGCCCGCATGCCGAACTGGAAGATCCGCGCGAAGGCGGAGCGCGACGGCATGCCGACCACCAGGCTCTGCAGGATGCCGATCTCGGGATGCGCCTGCATGATGCGCGTCAAGTCGAGCACCGCCTCGCCGGTCATCAGGCTGTCGGCGTCGAGCGGCAGCATCAGCTCGTAATCGCCGCCCCAGCGCTCGCAGAAATCGCGGACATTGCCGGCCTTGTAGCCGGCATTGTCGGTGCGACGCCGGTAGACGATGCTCGCCTCCGGGCCCTCGGTCGCGAGAAACGCCGCATGCGACGCCTCCTCGGCCGCCGCGACCGCGGCATCGTTGGTGTCCGACAGGATGAAATAGGCGTAGCGGTCGCCGTAGCCGGTCGCATCGATGCCGTGCTTGACGGCGCGCAGCCGCGCGAAGGCGCGCTGCGGATCCTCATTACGCAGCGTCATCAGCACCGCGACGCGGATCTTCACCGGCGTCGGCTCGACCGTGGCGGCGACGAAAGGCGCGACCTGCGCGAGCCCGTCGCGGCGGCCATGCAGCAACCAAAGGCCGATCAGCGCGTTCCAGAAGCCCAGCACGCTCCACGGCGTGCCCACCAGGAAGGCCGCCATGTAGATGCTGTCGAGCAAAGTCCAGCCGCCTGATGCCAAGACCCTTGCCATCAGCGCCGAGAGTCCGACATAGGTTGCGAGGTTGAGCGCTATGACGATCACACGCCGACGGGTGAGTTCCTCGGGCGACTGTGTTCCGGCGGCGCGCATCGCAGGCAGCATGGTCGAGTTTCACCCGAGCGTTCAAGGAACCAAGTGGATGGACGTCGCGCCGACCATTGCCACGCAACGGGCGTGCTCCCTCAATCGCGTTTTCGGGCAGGCCCGTCAATGATCCGCACCGCCCATGCGATCTGGTTCACGGCGCCGGGCCGCGCCGAGCGTTGGACCGAGCAGATCGCCGCCCCGGGCCCCGATGAGGCGCTGGTGCGGACCCATTATTCCATTCCGAGCCGGGGCACGGAGCGCCTGGTGATCCAGGGCAATGTGCCGGCGAGCGAGCACGAGCGGATGCGCTGCCCCGCCCAGGTCGGTGATTTCTCCTTTCCGGTGAAATACGGCTACGCGGTCGTCGGCGTGGTCGAGGCCGGCCCGGCCGAGCTGGTCGGCAGGGCCGTCTTCGCGCTGCACCCCCATCAAGACCTCTTCGTCTCGCGCATCGATGCGCTGTCGGTCGTGCCGGACCATGTGGCCCCGCACCGCGCGGTCCTTGCGGCCAATATGGAGACGGCGCTGAACGCGCTCTGGGATTCCGGGGCCGGCCCGGCCGACCGGATCGTCGTGGTCGGCGGCGGCACGATCGGCGTGCTGATCGCGCATCTGGCGGCGCGCCTGCCCGGCACCGAGGTGACGCTCGTCGATATCCGCCCGGAGCGCGCCGTGCTCGCGGAGCGGCTCGGTCTCGCCTTTGCGCTGCCCGAGGCGGCGCCGCGCGAGGCCGACATCGTGTTTCACGCGAGCGCCACCGCCGAAGGCCTTTCTACCGCGATCGCGGCCTGCGGCACCGAGGCGACGCTGGTGGAGGCGAGCTGGTATGGCGATGCCACCGTCAGCGTGCCGCTCGGCGCCGCCTTCCATGCAAGGCGCCTGCGCATCGTCTCGACCCAGGTCGGCATGGTCGCGCCCTCGCGCCGGCCGCGCTGGAACCGGGCGCGGCGCATGGAAGCCGCCCTGGCGCTGCTCGACGATCCCGCGCTCGACCTGCTGCTCGGCGAGCGCATCGCCTTCGAGGGCCTCGCCGAAGCGATGCCGCGCATCCTT
>JBDHTH010000449.1:0-3366 GCA_039808545.1 Phreatobacteraceae bacterium
ACGAGGCGCGCCTCGGGAAGCCGCGCCGTCAGGCCGGCCGCCTCCTCGCGCTTGCGGTCGGCGGGCCGCCCGGCCCGGCTCTCATCGATCTCGATAGTCTCAAAACCCGTCAGGCCGATGGCGCGCCCGGCCTGTCCGGCGCGGGCCGCGTAGCGCTCGTAAAGCTCACGCTCCGGCCCGGCCTTCAGCCGGCCGACGCAGGCGATGACGAGGCGCAATCTCTATAGGTCCGCTTAGACGGCCTGGCGCGGCGCGTCGTGGACGGCCGACCACATCTTCTCGAGATTGTAGAATTCGCGCACCTCGGGGCGGAAGATGTGGACGATCACGTCGCCCGCATCGACCAGCACCCAGTCGCAATGCGGCATGCCCTCGACGCGGATATTCTTGACGCCGAGCTCCTTCAGCGCCTGCACGAGGTGCTCCGCGACGGCGCCGACATGCCGCTGGCTGCGACCAGAGGTCACGACCATGGCATCGGCCATCGATGTCTTGCCGCGCAGATCGATCGTTGCGGTTCGCTCGGCCTTGGAATCGTCAAGGCTGACTTGGACCGCGCTCAAAATCGCGTCGGCATCCGGCGATGCGTCCGCGACCAACGGCGGGCTGTCTATGGCCGCCGTTACCGGCAGGGATGTGGACAGGGGTCCTGATCCTCTCGCAAAACGGGCTCAAATCACCCGCACCCCTTAAGATCGCATCGCAATGCCAAGGTTTCAAGACATGCGCGGCTGCCGCGCGTCGCAGTTTGAACGAACGAGCAGCCGGCGTGCAACGATGCACAAGCATCCGACGGACCGAAACTCGCGACCGGCCAGCCGATGAGCCTGCGTTCCCGCTACGAGCAAGCCGTGCGCGATCTGCGCGAGCGCGCGGCCGAAATGCGGCGCGAAGGCGCATCCGCCGAGACCATCGCGCGGGCCATACACGCGGAGCGCAGGCGGCTGGCCTCTCTCTTCAAGGAGCTGACGCCGGAGCCGTACCGCACCCGCATCTACGAGCGCACGGTCGAGGTCTATGGAGACGCGCTCGGCCCCACGATCGAATTCCTTCGGGCGCGCGGCAAGTCATGGGAAGCGATCATCGAAGGCGCGACCCGTCCGGGACCGTCTGTCGGGATGGGGCCGTCCAACCAGACCCGTCCGAAGGGTCAAAGCGATCTTTAGCCCGTTAGAGGCACAAGGGCTCAGGCGGGGCTGGTGCCGGCGGCCGCCGCGCGAATGGCGGTCGAGGAGATCGGCAGCTTCAGCCCGTGCAGGAACACCCAGGCGGGCGGCGCGGCGCGCGCCAGCAGGCGGGCTTCCTCCTCCGGCAGCCGATAGGGCGCCAGCGCCTCGGCCGCGACGCCGGCCGTCGCCCTGAGGCTCCAGGGCGGGCGGTCGACGACCGCCATCGGCACGGCCGCCGCGATGGCGCGCCAGTCGCGCCAGCTATCGAACTGCGCGAGGTTGTCGGCGCCCATCAGCCAGACGAAGCGGGTCTGCGGCGCGAGCGCCTTCAGGCGGCGGATCGTATCGACCGTGTAGCGGGTGCCGAGCGCCGCCTCGAGCCCCGTGACGGCGATCGTCGGATGGTCCGCGACCCGCCGGGCCTCGGCGATGCGCGCCTTAAGCGACGGCATCCGGTTCGTCTTGAGCGGATTGCCGGGCGTCACCAGCCACCAGACGCGGTCGAGGCCGAGCCGCCTGAGCGCGAACAGGCTGGCGCGGCGATGGCCCTCATGCGCGGGGTTGAACGAGCCGCCGAACAGGCCGACCGACAGCCCGGCGCGCGGCACCGGCAGCGCGTTCCAGGGCGCGGGCGCGTCCGCGCTCAAGGGCGCGTCTGCCCCGTTCCGTGGATGCGATACTTGAACGAGGTGAGCTGCTCCACGCCCACCGGCCCGCGTGCATGCATCTTGCCTGTCGCGATGCCGATCTCGCCGCCGAAGCCGAACTCGCCGCCATCCGCGAACTGGGTCGAGGCATTGTGCAGCACGATCGCGGAATCGACCTCGGCCTGGAAGCGGCGGGCCGCGTTCTCGTCATCCGTGACGATCGCGTCGGTGTGATGGGAGCCATGCGTCTCGATGTGCCGGATCGCGGCCGAGAGATCGTCGACGACCCTGACCGCGATGATCGCGTCGAGGAACTCGCGGCCGAAATCATCCGGCCCCGCCGGGCTGACGCGCGGATCGGCGGCCTGGGTCGAGGGGTCACCGCGCACCGCGCAGCCGGCCTCGATCAGCGCCGCGACAAGGGGCTTGAGATGCGTCGGCGCGCAGTCCCGGTCGACGAGCAGCGTCTCGGCCGCGCCGCACACGCCGGTGCGGCGCATCTTGGCGTTGAGGACGATGCGCCGCGCCATGTCGAGATCGGCGTCGGCATGCACATAGACGTGGCAGATGCCCTCCAGATGCGCGAAGACCGGCACGCGCGCCTCCTCCTGCACGCGCGCCACGAGGCTTTTGCCGCCGCGCGGCACGATCACGTCGATCGCGCCGCCGAGCCCGGTCAGCATCATGCCGACGGCCGCCCGGTCGCGGCTCGGCACGCGCTGCACCGCCGCCGCCGGCAGCCCCGCCTCGGCAAGGCCGGCGATCAGCGCCCGGTAAATGGCATCGCTCGATTCGAAGGAATCGGAGCCGCCGCGCAGGATCACGGCGTTGCCGGCCTTCAGGCACAGCGCCGCGACATCGGCCGTGACGTTCGGCCGGCTCTCGTAGATGACGCCGACGACGCCGAGCGGCACGCGCACGCGCTCGAAATTGAGGCCGTTCGGCCGCGTCCATTCGGCCGTGACCGCGCCGACCGGATCGGCGAGCGCCGCGACCTCGTCGATGCCCGCCGCCATGGCGGCGATGCGCGCCGGGTCGAGCGTCAGCCGGTCGATGAAGGCGCCCGAGACGCCGGAAGCGCGCGCCGCCGCGACGTCGCGGGCATTCGCCGCGAGGATCGCCCCGGTCGCGGCCTTAAGGTGCCGCGCCATGGCGGCGAGGCCGGCATTCTTCTGCCCGGTCGAGGCGAGCGCCAAGCGGCGCGCCGCGTCCCGCGCCGCCTGCCCAAGGCGCATCATGACCGTCGCGAGGTCATCCACGGCGGCGACCGAAATCTTCTGCGTGGCATTCATGGAAATTCTCAAAAACTTGATCTTCGCCGGACGCTAGACGATATCCCGCGCCAGCGCGAGATCGTCGCGGTGGATGATGGCGCTGCGCCCGGCGCTGCCGAGCACCTCGGCGATCTGGCCCGAGGAATGGCCGATGATCCGCGCCGCATCGCCGATATCGTAGGCGACGAGCCCGCGCCCGACCTCGCCGCCATCGGCCCCGCGCACCACCACGGCGTCGCCCCGCGCGAAATGGCCCTCCACGCGCGTCACCCCGGC
>JBDHTH010000450.1:0-3363 GCA_039808545.1 Phreatobacteraceae bacterium
GGCCAACCGGCCCGGCGGACCGAAGGCCATGCCGCCGCTCGTCGCGCTCACCCATTCCCGGCTGATCGGCGAGGACGGGCGCGAGCCCGCGTTCCTCGCCGCCGCCCGGCGTCTCCTCGCCCATGGCGCCGACCCGAACGTCCGCTGGACGGATCCGCGCTATCCCGATTGGCCGCTCTCCGCGCTCTACGGCGCGGCCGGCCGCAACCACGACCCCGCGATGACGGCGCTGCTCCTGGAGGCAGGCGCCGATCCGAACGACAACGAATCGCTCTACCATTCGGTGGAGAGCCGCGACCTCCGCTGCACGGAACTCCTGCTTGCGGCAGGCGCCCGCGTCGCCGGCACCAACGCGCTGGCCCGCGCCCTCGATTTCGACGATATCGAGGCCCTGCGGCTGCTCCTGCGCCACGATACCGAGCAGCCGAGCGGTCATCTCATCCACCACGCCATCCTGCGCGGGCGGTCGGCCGCGCATGTCGAGGCGCTGCTCGCGGCCGGCGCCGATCCGCGCGCCACGGCGCATGATGGCGTCAGCGTCTGGCAATGGGCCGCCCAGCATGGACGAGGCGACATAACCGCCCTCCTCCGCGCCCGCGGCGCGGATGAGGCGGTGCCAGCCATCGAGGAGCGTTTCGTCGCCGCCTGCGCGCGCGGCGACGAAGCCGAGGCACGGACGCTTCTCGCCGACGCTCCCGACCTGATCGCAAGGCTCACACCGGATCAGCGCGAAACCCTGCCGCGCCTTGCCGCGCTGGGCGAACGCACCGCCGTCCGGCTGATGCTCGCGCTCGGCTGGCCGATCGAGACGAAGACCGGCTGGGACGCCACCGCGCTCAACCACGCCGTCTTCCGCGGCGACGCCGGAATGGCGCGGCTGTTGCTCGCCGCCGGCGCGGACTGGCGCACGCCGCACGGCTTTGGCGACAACGTCCTCGGTACCCTGTCCTTCGCATCGCAATCCGACGAGATCGAGGAGAGCGCGCCGCGCGATTTCGCCGGCTGCGCTCGTGCGCTTGCCGAGGCCGGCATCCCGCGCGCCGAATTCGACGGGCGAACCTTCTCGCCCGAAGTCGGGGAAGCGCTTGCCGGAATCCGGACCGGCGCCGCGCTGTAGGGGATTCGAAATAAAAAGGCCGGGCTCTGGGCCCGGCCGAAGTCTTTGGGGAGGGGTCGGATGAAGCGACCATCCATTGGTCGCGGCACCCCGCCCCTCGGTTCAAGGCGCCACGTAATTTTTCAGCGGATCGTACCGTCGAGCGCGCGGGCGATCAGTGCGCGGGTTTCGGGGATGCCGTAGACCGCGATGAAGGTGCCGAAGCGCGGCCCCTTCTCCTGGCCGATCAGGAGCTGGTAGAGGGTCGAGAACCAGGCGACCGACACGCCCGGCCGCTCCGGCGTCGCGCCCTTCGCCTTCAGATCCTGGAATTTCGGGATGGCGCGGCCGACATCGTAGAGGGCCGCCTGGATCGCATCCGCATCCGCCCCCTCGGGCAGGCTGCCGAGCGCCGCATCGAGCGCCTGAAGCGCCGCGCGCTCCTCCGCGTCCGGCGTCTTGAAGCGCTTGTTCGGCTTCACATGGTCGTTGAAATAGCGCACCGCATAGCCGACGAGCTCGTCGAGCGCCGGGTCGCTTTCGGGTGTCACGCCCGGCGCGTAGCGGCCGATGAAGCCCCACAGCACCCCCTTGTCGTCGGCATTGGAGGCCGACGCGATGTTCATCAGCATCGAGAAGGAGAGCGGCAGCCTGATCGCCGGCGGCTTGCCGCCATGGATGTGCCAGACCGGGTTCATCACCTGCTCGCGCGGCGCCTGCGCCGGGTAGCGGTCGCGAAAGCTGAGATATTCGTCGACCGCCTTCGGGATGACGTCGAAATGCAGCCGCTTGGCGGTCTTCGGCTGCTGGAACATGTAGAGCGCCAGGCTCTGCGGATTGGCATAGGCGAGCCATTCCTCGATCGACAGGCCGTTGCCCTTCGACTTCGAGATCTTCTGCCCCTTCTCGTCGAGGAACAGCTCGTAGGTGAAGCCCTCGGGCGGCGTGCCGCCGAGCACGCGGCAGATCTGGCCCGACGCCTTGACGGAATCGATCAGGTCCTTGCCGCTCATCTCGTAGTCGACGCCGAGCGCGGTCCAGCGCATCGCCCAGTCGGGCTTCCATTGCAGCTTGGCGTGCCCGCCCGTGACCTCGGTCTCGTAGCGCTTCCCCGTCTCGGGATCGCGCCACACGATCGTACCGGCCGCGACGTTGCGTTCCTCGATCGGCACCTGCATGACGATGCCGGTCTCCGGATGTACGGGCAGGAACGGAGAGTAGCTCGCCCGCCGCTCCTCGCGCAGGGTCGGCAGCATCACGGCCATGATCTGGTCGAAGCGCTCCAGCGCGACGAGCAGCGTCGCGTCGAAGCGGCCGGATCTGTAGCAGTCGGTCGCCGACAGGAACTCGTACTCGAAGCCGAACGCGTCGAGGAAGGCTCTGAGCCGCGCGTTGTTATGCGCGCCGAAGGACGGGTACTCGTTCGAGAACGGGTCCGGCACGGCGGACAGCGACTTGCCGAGATGGGTCGCCATCATCGCCTGGTTCGGCACGTTGTCGGGCACCTTGCGGAGCCCGTCCATGTCGTCCGAGAAGGCGATCAGCTTGGTCTCGATCTTGTCGCCGGTCAGCACGCGGAAAGCGTTGCGCACCATGGTGGTGCGCGCCACCTCGCCGAAGGTGCCGATATGCGGCAGGCCCGAGGGGCCGTAGCCGGTCTCGAACAGCACCGTCTCGGGGAAGCCGGTCTTCTCGTAGCGCTTGACGATCTTCCTCGCTTCCTCGAACGGCCAGGCTTTGCTTTCCGCGGCGGCGGCAAGCATTTCCGGGTCGAGGTCGGGCAGCGCTGTTCCAGCCATGTCGGCAGTCCTGGGATCGTTCATGAAGGGCGGACGCCGAAACGGCGCCGATGCCGGGATGCTCTATGCGCCGGGGATGGCAGCGTCAACACCGCCGCCGGTTTTGGCCGAGGCCGGAAACAGCGCGGTCAGTAGAAGCTGACGGGAAAATAGCGCAGGTAAAGCTCGGCGAAGGTGCCGTCGCGCGAGATTTCCTGAAGCGCGTAGTCGAAGGCGGCGGCGAGCGCCGCGTCGTCGGCCCGCACAGCGATCGCGAGGCCAGTGCCGAGATATTCCGGCGCAAGGTAGGGGCCGCCGGCGAAACGGCAACAGCCGCCGGCGTCAAGCCCCGTCAGCCAGAACGAGAAGCGCATGCCGTCGCCGAAGGCGGCGTCGACGGCGTCGCTCCTCAGAGCCGCATAGAGTTCTTCAGGCTTGGGATAGGGAACGACCTGGAAGCCGCCGAAATAGGCGCGCAGCATGCTTTCA
>JBDHTH010000451.1:0-3359 GCA_039808545.1 Phreatobacteraceae bacterium
TCTCGTCGACGATCTTGCGGGTCGCCTCGTTGACGGTCTGGTCGATCACCTCGGCCATCGCCGACCTGCCGTAGACTCGCTTCAGGTGGCCGGTCGGCACCTTGCCGGGGCGGAAGCCGTTGATCTTGACCTTGTCCTTCATCTCCTCGAGCCGCGCCGAAACGCGCGTGTCGAGCTCGGCGGCCGGCACGACGATCCGGTATTCGCGCTTCAGGCCTTCGCTCAGGGTCTCGGTCACCTGCATGGTCGTCTCGTCCTCTATTCCTCGTCCGCTCGGCGCGGCGGCCGCGACAGCGGCGATAAATCTCGTCCCCGTTTCTTGCGGCCATCATCACGAAATGGTGCGGGCGGAGGGATTTGAACCCCCACGACTTTCGCCGGTGGAACCTAAATCCACTGCGTCTACCAATTCCGCCACGCCCGCAGGGCCGCGGGCCGCGACGCGAAGGTCGAGCCTGCCGGGGCGGCGGCCTCATAGCACGGTGTTTTCACGCTTGCACGCCAAATCGGCAGGAATTCGGCAGCGCCTCTCCCGGCGCCGAAGGGTTGCGGCGCGGGCGAAAACCCGTATCGCTTAGCCGCCATGGCACCGTTCGACAGAATTTCACGATTCGCTTATCCGTCGCGCCGCCGGGCGCTGGGCCTTCTCGGGCTCTCGGTGACGAGCCTCGTCCTGACCCGGCCGGCCGGCGCACAGACACCGCCCGCCGCGCCGCTGACAACCCGACCGATCCAGCGCATCGCGATCCGCCCCGGCGAGGCGCGGCTGAAAGGCCCGGACGGCCCCGTAACAGCGCTGACCGGCTTCGACGGGGCAGCCCAAGGCCCGCTGCTGCGCGTCGCGCGCGGCGCCGACGTGACGGCTGAGTTCGACAACCAGACGCCCGATCCGCTCACCATCCGCTGGCGCGGCTGCCGGGTCCCCAATGCGCTCGACGGCGTTGCGGGTCTAACGCAACCGCCGCAGGCTTCCGGCGACGTCGCCCTCGTCAGCTTCAAGGCGAAGGATGCCGGCGTCTATCTCTACCAGGCGATCCCCGCGGCGAGCGCCGTGCCGATCGCGCAGCGCCCGACCGGCCTGCTGATCGTCGACGAGCCGGATCCGCCGCCGGTCGATCACGACCTCGCCTTTCTGATCGAGGATTGGCGCCTCGGCGAGAAAGGCGAGCAGTCCGAGACGGGTGCGCAGACCGTCACGGTCAATGCCGGCCCTGCCGCCATGACCGAGATCGCGCAGAACGATCGCCTGCGCCTGCGCATCGCCAATGCCAGCCTCAACCGCTTCCTGAAGCTGAAGCTCGATACGCTGCCGCCCGACATCGTCGCGCTCGACGGGCAGCCGACCGAGCCTTTCCGCCCGAAGGACGGGCTGTTCTTCCTGAGTCCCGGCGGGCGCGCCGAGATCATCGTCGATGCGGCCCTGGAGCCCGGCCAGGAGTTCAAGCTGGCGCTCGACGGCAAGGACCAGCCGGTCATCGCGACCTTCCGCGTCGCCGCCGGCGCGCCGAAGCGACCCGCCCCGCTCGGGGAGGTCAAGCCGCTCGCGACCAACGGCCTGCCCGAGCAGCTCGACCAGGGCCGCGCCCAGCGCGCCGAGATCACCATCGAGGCGGCCGATGGCGGCCATCGCCTCGCGGTCGCGGGCAAGCCGCTCGCCTTCGATCCGAAGAAGCCGCTGTTCACGATCAAGCGCGGCCGCACCGTCGCGCTCGGCCTCGTCAACAAGTCGAGCGCGGTTCAGGCGGTGCATGTGCACGGCCACCCGTTCCGCCTGCTCGATGCGGTCTATGACGGCTGGCAGCCCTACTGGCTCGATACGGCGCTGATTCCGCCGAATTTCACGCAGCGCATCGCCTTCCTCGCCGATACGCCGGGCAAATGGGCGATCGACGCCCAGCCGATCGAGGCGCGAACCGCCGGCCCGACGACCTGGTTCGAGGTGACGCCATGACCGATCGAGGCCGTCCCAGGCTTGCGGCCGCAGCCGCCCTCTGCCTCATCCTGGCAACATCCGCAGCAGGCGCGAGCGAGGCGCTGCCGCCGCCCATCCAGGCGCTTATCACGGCGCCGGAGCGCAGCAAGGCCGAGGCCTGCCGCAACGGCATGATCCGGCGCGCCTATGAGCGCTGGCAGATCGAGAGAGATCCGAAGCGGCTGGCCTCGAGATCCGCGCAGGAAGTCATACAGAGCATCGATGAGCCTCATTTGACCCGGACGCTCGGCTGCAACCCGGGCTTCGTCTTCCCCTTCCTCGCCTGCGCCACCGCTGATCCGGCGGACCCATCGTCCAAGATCAAGCCCGTCGGCAAGCCCGCCGAGACGCCCGCCGCCTTCGCGGGCATCGTCAAGGCCTGCCTCGCCGGGGCGCCCACGCCGGTCGAATAGGGCCCGGGAACGAAAACGGCGCCCCGCAGGGCGCCGCATCGTCCGATAATATCCGGCGGATCAGAAGCTGCAGCCCTGCGGCCCAAGCGTCGTCTTCATCTGCTCGGAGGTCTGCTTGCACACCGCCTCGAGCTGGGTCTTGCCGTCGGGCGTCTTGGCGAGCTGGCCCCAGCTCTGGCGGAGCTGGTCGATCTGCTGCTTGAACGTCGCCTGTTGCGCGGCCGGAACCTTGGTCGACACGCAGGTCTCGTATTTGGCGATGAAGTCGTCGCACACCGCGATGCCGACCGGCGCGCTCTGCGCAAACGCCGCCGTCGTGATCATCGCCAGGCCCAATCCAGCCGAAAAAGAACGAATCATATTCATCTCCAGTTTCATCAATAGCGATTCCGCCCGCGGCCGGAGACAAGCCGACTGAGGCGCGAATGTCGAGCCCCGGCCGGCGCACGGGCGCTCGCGGACAACAGCGTCTTCGCGCGAAGCGGATATCAGCCCGCGCAAGGAAATCGCATGAAATCAAGAAGATGGAGCCCCGGTCCCGATGGAATTCAGGACCAGGGCTCTGGAAATCAGGCCGCGGCGCGCTTCAGGTCGGGCGCCGTCGCCTCCTCGACCAGCGCGGCGAGCGCCTCCTCGATGCCGACGACGCGGCTCGCCTGGCTGCCGAGCCGGCGCACCGAGACGGTGCGCTCCGCCGCCTCCTTGCGCCCGATCACCAGCATCGCCGGCACCTTGGCGAGGGAATGCTCGCGCACCTTGTAGTTGATCTTCTCGTTCCGGAGGTCGAGCTCGACCCGCAGCCCGCGCGCGCGGGCAAGCTTCGCCACCTCGGCCGCGAAGGCGTCGCCCTCGTCGGTGATCGTCGCGATCACGGCCTGGACGGGCGCCAGCCAGAGCGGGAAATGCCCGGCATGGTGCTCGATCAGGATGCCGGTGAAGCGCTCCATCGAGCCGCAGATGGCGCGATGCACCAT
>JBDHTH010000452.1:0-3357 GCA_039808545.1 Phreatobacteraceae bacterium
GACCGCCGAGCAGGTCAGACCCGCCGCGCCCATGTCCTGGATCGCGATCACGCAGCCTTTCTGCATGATTTCGAGGCACGCCTCGAGCAGCAGCTTCTCGGCGAAGGGATCGCCGACCTGCACGGTCGGGCGCTTCTCCTCGGAGGCGTCGTCGAACTCGGCCGACGCCATGGTGGCGCCGTGGATGCCGTCGCGGCCGGTCTTGGAGCCGAGATAGACGATCGGGTTCCCGACGCCGGTCGCCTTGGCGTAGAAGATCTGGTCGGCGCGGGCGAGGCCGACAGCCATCGCGTTGACGAGGATGTTGCCGTCATAGCGCGTGTGGAAGCCGACCGAGCCGCCGACCGTCGGCACGCCGAAGGAGTTGCCGTAGCCGCCGATGCCGGCGACGACGCCTGCCACGAGGTGGCGGGTGCGCGGATGGTCCGGCGCGCCGAAGCGCAGCGAGTTCAGCGCCGCGATCGGGCGCGCGCCCATCGTGAAGACGTCGCGCAGGATCCCGCCGACGCCGGTCGTCGCGCCCTGATAGGGCTCGATGAAGCTCGGGTGGTTGTGGCTTTCCATCTTGAAGACGCAGGCGAGCCCGTCGCCGATATCGACGACGCCGGCATTCTCGCCCGGCCCCTGGATGACCTGCGGGCCGTCAACGGGCAGCGTCTTTAGCCAGACGCGCGAGGATTTGTACGAGCAGTGCTCGTTCCACATCGCCGAAAAGATGCCGAGCTCGGTGAAGGTCGGCTCGCGGCCGATCAGCTCGATGATGCGCTGATACTCATCGGGCTTCAGCCCATGCTGGGCGACGAGCTCGGGGGTGATGGTCGGTTCGTTGCGGATCATCGGATCGTTCGGCTGGAATGAGGTCAGGCGGCCTTGGCGAGGCCGGCGAAGAGGCCGCGGCCATCGGTCGAGCCGATCACCGGATCGACGTGGTTTTCCGGGTGCGGCATCATGCCGAACACGTTGCCCTCGAAGGAGCGGATGCCCGCGATGGCGTTGATCGAGCCGTTGCGGTTGGCAGTCTGGCCGACGACGCCGTGCTCGTCGCAATAGCGGTATAGCACGCAGCCCTCGCCCTCCACGCGCGCCAGCGTCTCGGGATCGGCGAGGTAGTTGCCCTCGCCATGGGCGACCGGCACGCGGATCACCTGGCCGGCATTGTAGCCCCGCGTGAAGGGCGTGTCGGAGCGCTCCACCTTCAGATGCACGTCGTGGCAGATGAATTTCAGGCCCGCATTCCGCAAAAGAACACCTGGAAGAAGCCCGGATTCGCAAAGGATCTGGAAGCCGTTGCAGACGCCGAGCACGAGGCCGCCGCGCGCGGCGTGCCGGCGCACCGCGTCCATCACGGGCGCGCGGGCCGCGATGGCGCCGCAGCGCAGGTAATCGCCGTAGGAGAAGCCGCCGGGGAGCACCACGAGGTCGGTTCCGGCCGGCAGCTCCGTCTCGGCGTGCCAGACGAAATCCGCCTTGCCGCCGGTGACGAGCTCGATTGCGCCGGCCATGTCGCGCTCGCGGTTGGAGCCGGGGAAGACGAGAACCGCGGATTTCATCGCTTCACTCCTCTCAGCGCTTGCCGCCGCCGCGATCGACCGCGCGGGCGAGATCGAGCAGGTCCTGGCTGATGAAGGCGGCGCCGTTCGCCACGACGACCATCGGGTTGCAGCCGATGGTGGCGGCCATGACGAGCGTGCCGCCATAGGTCTTCGACAGGGCCGTATAGCCGCCGACCACCGTCGTCTTCGGATTGGCGCCGCCCGTCAGGCCGAGCGTGGCGGCGACCTGGTCGAGCGCCGGCTCGCCGATCGGGTGCCCGGCGCAGCGGCCGAGCGGCACCGAGGCATAGAGCGTCACGTCGCTGGCGCCGCAGGAACCGCTGCGGCAGGTCAGCACGAGACCGCCGTTGCGCGTGCCGCCGGGCGACCAGGTCGCGGGATTGTAGGTGACGATCACGCCGGCGCCGCGCAGCTCGCGATACTGCGCGCTGGCGGGCGCCGCGAGAGCAAGGAGGCCGGCAAAGGCGAGGAAGGCGGCGCGCATCGTCACGCCTCCGCGACCTCGACGCGGTACTGCTCGACCACCGTGTTGGCGAGCAGCTTCTCGGCCATGGCGGCCAGTGCCTTCTCGGCTGCCGCCTTGTCTGTGCCGTCGAGCTCGACGTCGAACACCTTGCCCTGGCGCACGCTCCTGACGCCCGCGAAGCCGAGGCTCGACAGCGCGCCCTCGATCGCCTTGCCCTGCGGGTCGAGAACGCCCGATTTGAGCATTACGGTGACGCGCGCCTTCATATCGCTCTCCTGAGAAGTCCGGACGCCGTCCTCCTAGCGGAGGAACGCGCCCCGATAAAGCAACCGGGGGCCTAATGGCCCCCGTTTTCTACCGATTCGCAATCGCGGCCGCCGGCCCCGCGAACCATCAGCCCTTGACGAGGACCGGGCCGTTGCCCTGGGGGCGTTCGTTCTCGGCGATGATGCCGAGGCGGCGGGCGACCTCCGTATAGGCCTCCAGCAGCCCGCCGAGATCGCGGCGGAAGCGGTCCTTGTCCATCTTGTCGTTCGACTTGATGTCCCAGAGCCGGCAGGAGTCGGGCGAGATCTCGTCGGCGACGACGATCCGCATCATCTCGTTTTCCCAGTGCCGGCCGCATTCCATCTTGAAATCGACGAGGCGGATGCCGACGCCGAGGAAGATGCCGGTCAGGAAATCGTTGACGCGGATGGCGAGCGCCATGATGTCGTCGATCTCCTGCGGCGTCGCCCAGCCGAAGGCCGTGATGTGCTCTTCCGACACCATCGGGTCGTTGAGCTGGTCGTTCTTGTAATAGAACTCGATGATCGAGCGCGGGAGCTGCGTGCCTTCCTCGAGCCCGAGCCGCTGGGCGAGGGAGCCGGCCGCGACGTTGCGCACCACGACCTCGAGCGGAATGATCTCGACCTCGCGGATGAGCTGCTCGCGCATGTTCAGGCGGCGGATGAAATGCGTCGGAACCCCGATATTGTTGAGGTTCTGGAAGACGTACTCGGAAATCCGGTTGTTCAGGACGCCCTTGCCGTCGATGACGGCGTGTTTCTTGGCATTGAACGCGGTCGCATCGTCCTTGAAGTGCTGGATCAGCGTTCCGGGTTCGGGGCCCTCATAGAGGACCTTCGCCTTGCCCTCGTAAATGCGGCGGCGTCGGTTCATCGGGATATACCGTGGCTTGAGAAAATCCATGACGAGCAGGGGCTCCTTCGCCAGTTGGGCCTTGGCCCATAGGGTCTGCGCGGCCGGCAGCGATTCTAGCCCCATTGCCTCCGTCCGCGGCCGGACCCTATCCGATCGGCCGGGCCGGAGCAATCAAAAGCCGTTGCGGTGCAAAAA
>JBDHTH010000453.1:0-3356 GCA_039808545.1 Phreatobacteraceae bacterium
AGCTCTACGGCCGCATCCTCGTGCGAGACGACGCGCCCGGCATGAACATCATCGAGTCCAAGGCGGATTCCCTCGATAATCTCGAGCTCGCGAGATACATAGGCCGTCAGAGCCTCGGCGGCGAGGAACGACTTGCTCCGCCGCGTATCGAGCGCGAGGCGCTCAAGATTGGCCTTGACCTCGCGATCGACCCGGATCGTCAAGGTCGTGCTGCCCGCCATGTCTAATCCTCCAGGGAAAGCGCTTGTGTACATCTTAACACAACACAGGCGTTCGATACACCACATGAAGGAGCCTGCCACCCACAAGAGCCGAATCGGATCGGACGAGCGCATCCGATCGAAGATTCGTATTCCGTGGGCGGCAGGCGTCCCTCACTCGCCCGCCATCCGCCTCGCCCCCTCCCCCGCCTGCGTCTCGAACAGCCGCCGGTAGAGGCCGCCCTTGCGCAGGAGCGTGTCGTGCGTGCCCTCCTCCACGATCCTGCCCCGGTCGAAGACCAGGATCCGGTCGAGGCTGCGCACCGTCGAGAGCCGGTGCGCCACGATGATCGCGGTGCGCCCGCGCATCAGCCGCTCCATCGCCTCCTGGATCAGCGCTTCCGATTCCGAATCGAGGCTCGAGGTCGCCTCGTCGAGGATCAGGATCGGCGCATCCGCCAGAAACGCCCGTGCCAGAGCGACGCGCTGGCGCTCGCCGCCCGAGAGCTTCACGCCGCGCTCGCCGACCAGCGTCGCGTAGCCGCCGGGCAGCCGCGCGATGAAGTCATGCGCGTTGGCGAGCCGCGCCGCCCGCTCGATCTCGTCCTGCGTGGCGCCGGGCCGCGCATAGGCGATGTTCTCGGCAAGGGAGCGGTGGAACAGCACCGGCTCCTGCTGCACGATCGCGATCTGGGCGCGGAGCGAGGCTTGCGTGACGCCGGCCAGGTCCACCCCGTCGATCGTGATGCGGCCGCCCGCGACGTCGTAAAGCCGCTGGATCAGCTTCACGAAAGTCGTCTTGCCGGAGCCCGAATGCCCGACGAGGCCGACACGCTCGCCGCCGCGGATCGTCACGCTCAGCCCGTCATAGAGCGGGCTGGCGTGCCGACCGTAGTGGAAGCGCACGGTCTCGAACGCCACGGTGCCGTCGCGGATGGCGATCGGCTGCGCGCTCGGACGGTCCGCGACGCCGATCGGCTGGGCGTGGATGGCGACCAGCTCCTCCATGTCGTTCACGGCGCGCTGGAGGTGGTTCACCTGCTGGCCGATGTCGCGCAGATAGCCGTGCACGACGAAATAGGTGGCCAGCACATAGGTGACGTCGCCGGGACTCGCGCGGCCGACCCACCACAGCCAGATCGCCGTGCCGGTCACGGCCGAGCGCAGCACCAGCAGCGCCGTGAGCTGGGCGGTGCCGCTATAGGTATGTCGCTGCCATGTGCGCCGCGTCAGCCGCCACCACTCGCCGACGACCTCCGCCATCCGCCCGTCCTCGCGCGCCTCGGCGCCGAACGCCTTGACGACCGCGTTGCAGGACAGCGCATCGGCGAGCGCGCCGCCGAGCCGCGTATCCATCGCGTTCGAGCGCTGCGCCGCCGGCGCGATCCAGCCGACCGACAGCGTGATCGTCATCGCGACATAGGCAAGCGTGCCGAGCGCGATGACGAGGCCGAGCACCGGCCAGTGCCAGCCGAGCAGCAGCATCGTGCCGGTGAGCACCGTCACGGAAGGCAGCAGCGCCAGCAGGATCGTGTCGTGCAGCATGTCGAGCGACCACATGCCGCGCGTGATCTGCCGCACCACCGAGCCCGCGAAGCTGTTGGCGTGCCAGTCCGTGGACAGCCGCTGCACGCGGTGAAAGCCGCTCGCCGCAACCCGCGACATGATGGAGAGCGTGAACGGCACGACCGTCCACCAGGCGATGTGCCGGAACGTCACCATCACGGCGCCGAGCGCCACCATCGTGGCGAAGGCCGCGAGCGCGGCGGCGCGCGCCGCCTCGCGATCCTGCGCCACGGCCAGCAGCGCGTCGACGAGACGGCCGGCATAGAGCGGCAGGAACACATCGGCGAGCGTCGCGACCGTGATCGCGCCCGCGATGACGAAGACGTAGTGCTTCTCCTCGGCCCATCGGGCAAAGACGAAGCGGAGCACGGTGCGGATCGCCTCCGCCCGGCGTGGTTTCTGCGCCGACATGACAGCATCCGGCGCGCCAGGCGCCGGCTCCCAAAAAGGCGCGCGAAACCGCAAAGCGGCCGGGCGCCGAGATCAATCCGTAAGACTTTGAAAGGCCCCGCGAAGGCGGGCCGGCTTTGAAACGACCGGCCTTCGGGCTTAGGTCACGACGCCAAGGGGCGAGGCTGCCGCTTGGAACCCGTCGCGCCGACACTCACAGCGAGTGCAGCCCGCAATGGCCGGGGACGAAGAACAGACGCATGGACGGCATGCTTGTCTCCCGGGTGCGATCAAGGGGAAGCGTCGATAGCAGGACCGCCCTGAACCCGCAAGCCTCCCTCGACGATCGAGGCGCGGCTGTCGCTTTTGCGCAACATGCCTCGCCACGCTGGCGCCGGCGCCATGGCGCGAACTATCATGTGCTCGTTCTGCGCGGACCGCCGGAGGACCGATCGTGACCGCTTCCCTCGTCCAGAGCTTCCGCGCCTTCGCCTACAACAACGCCTGGTCGAACCACCGCCTGCTGACCGCCTGCGCGGCGCTCGACCAGGCGGCGTTCGAGGCCGAGCGTACCGGCTTCTTCCCGAGCCTGCAGCGGACGCTCAACCACATCTACATCATTGATCTTTTCTACATCGACGCGCTGGAGGGCGGCTGGCTCGGCCCCAAAGCCTGGGAAAACCAAGTCCCGCACGCGACGCTTGCCGCGCTGGCGCCGGCGCAGGCCACGATGGACCGTCGCCTGATCGCGATCTGCGACGCGCTGACGCCCGAGGCGTTGAATGACATCGTCCGCGTCAACCGCGACACGCGGGTGCAGAACGAAAGGCGCGACCGGCTGCTGATGCATCTCTTCCAGCACCAGATCCACCATCGCGGCCAGGCGCACGCCATGCTGTCGGGAACGGGCGTGAAGCCGCCGCAGCTCGACGAGTTCTTCTCGGCCGCCGAAGCGCCGCTCCGGGCGGAGGAGTTCGCAAGGCTCGGCTGGACCGAGGAGCAGATCTGGGGCCGCTGAGCCGACGCCCTTCTTCCGGCGCGTCAACCCTGCTCGTGCAGAACGTCCTCGAAGCTCCGGAGGCCCGGCCGACGCGCATTCACCAGCACCGCCATGTTGCCGGGGGCGTGCTGGTTCTTCCACATCTTGGTATGCGCGGCCGGGATCTTGTCCCAGGGGAAGACCTCGCTCATGCACGGGTC
>JBDHTH010000454.1:0-3346 GCA_039808545.1 Phreatobacteraceae bacterium
TGCCGACCCTCGACGGCCTCGGCATCGACGGCGACGGCGCCCACACGGCCCATGAGCACGGCCTCGTCTCCTCGATCATCCCGCAGACGCGGCTGATGATGGGGCTGATGGAGACGCTGGGGCGATAGCTCACGCCACCCGATACACCCCGTCGATCGCCGCTTCGCCGTCCGTCGTCACCTTCTGGCGGGCGACGAGGTCTTCCAGATGCGCCAGCACCGAGAGGCCGGCGGCGCCGGTGAGGCGCGGATCGAGGCCGATATAGATGGCGCGGACGATGGTCGGGATATCGGCCGCGCCCTTCTGAAGCCGCTTCAGGATCGAGCGCTCGCGCGCCCGGCGGTGCCGCATATAGCCGTCGACGAAGCGCCTGGGCTCGGAGATCGCGTTGCCGTGGCCCGGATAATAGGTCTTGTCGCCGCGCCGCGCGAGGCGGCGCAGCGAGGCCATGTAGTCCGCCATCGCGCCGTCCGGCGGGGCGACGACTGAGGTCGCCCACGCCATCACATGGTCGCCGATGAACATCTCGCCGGTCTCCTTCACGGCGAAGGCCATGTGGTTGGCGGTATGGCCGGGCGTCGCCACCGCCTCGACGGTCCAGCCTCGGCCTTCCACCGTGTCGCCGTGCCGGAGCGCGATGTCGGGCGCGAAATCGATGTCGTTGCTGGCCTCCAGCCGCGCCGTCTCGCCGAGCCGCAAGGGCCGCGCCGCGCGATGCGGCCCCTCGGCCCAGACGGTGGCGCCGGTCGCGGCCTTCAGGGCCCGCGCGGCCGGGGAGTGGTCGCGATGCGTATGGGTCACGAAGATGTCGGCGATCGTCTCGCCCTTCACGGCGTCGAGGATCGCCTGGACATGCGCCTCGTCCTCAGGTCCCGGATCGACGATCGCCACCGCGCCGCGCCCGAGGATGTAGGTGTTGGTGCCGTGGAAGGTGAACGGCCCCGGATTGGGCGCCGTGACGCGCCGCACCGTCTCGGAGAGCGTGACGACCGCGCCGGGCGACCCTGAGAAGCTCTTGTCGTAGGGGATATCCTCGGCCATCGCGCCCTTCGGTTGCTAGATCACGCTGCGTTTTGATCGAAACGATCAAAACGCAGGACAGTGATCGATTCCTAAGAATTCAGAGACTGCTTTGACCCTTCAAACGGTTCCGTTTGAAGGGAGCAGGCTCTAGTCGGGGCCGCGGAACGGCGCGGCCGTGTTCTGCACCCTTGAGGCGCGCCCGATCTGCTCCTATACCAGCATCATCCGTTCCGGAAATGCCGCTCCGCGCTGGAGCGATCCTGAGACGAGGGGGGATTGATGTCGACCAACGCCAGAACCGCCGCCGCGCCGCACGCGACCTTGGCGAGCGGGCTTTTCGCGGGCAGCAACGCGATGCTGCGGCGCGCCCTGCTCGTCGCCGCCGGCATCGGCATCCTGACGGCCTCGGCCAAGATCAACGTGCCGATGGTGCCGGTGCCGATGACCATGCAGACCTTCGCGGTCTCGATGATCGGCCTCGCTTACGGCGCGCGCCTCGGCGCCGCGACGGTGATCGCCTATCTCGTCGCGGCCGCCGCCGGCCTGCCGATCTTCGCCGGCCCGCTGCCCGGAACCGCCTATCTGCTCGGCCCGACGGCCGGCTTCCTCGCCGGCATGGTGCCGATGGCCTATCTCTCGGGCCTCGTCGCCGAGCGCGGCCTCGACCGCAGCCCTCTCAAGGGCTTCCTCGCGCTGCTTCTCGCCAGCCTGCCGGTCTTCCTGCTCGGCTGGGGCTGGCTCGCCTATGGGGTGGCGCAGCTCGGCGCCGGCAAGGCCTTCGCGGTCGGCGTCGCGCCCTTCATCCTCGGCAATCTCGTGAAATGCGCGCTCGCGGCCGCCGGCGCGGTGGCGGGCTGGTCGCTGATCGAGCGTTTCCGCGGCTGATCGACGTTCCTACGCCGCAGCTTGAGGCGGCGACGCCGCGAGCTTGCGCCGCGCCGCCTCGATCGAGACGGCGTAGTGGACATGCGGCGGCCTGACGCCATGCGCCCACAGCATATGGCGCACGGCCGGCGACGTGCCCGTGATGTAGAAGCGGATGCCGGCCTTCTCGGCGCTATGCGCCGCCCGCTCGATGATGTTGGCGGCGGTCGAGTCTAGGAACGGCACGGCCGCGAAATCGAGAATGAAGCTCTTGCGCTGGTCGGCGATGCGGTCGAGCACCGCGCCGACCGCCGAGGCGGCGCCGAAGAAGAACGCGCCGCTCAGCCGGTACACCACGAGATCCGGATCGCTGGCGCTTTCGGCCTGGTAGGGCTGGCGGTCGCCATTCGTCGTATCGGCGACGTCCTCGGCGGCGAGCGGCGCATGCGCCTCCAGCGCCACGCTCTTCGCCATCCGGTCGATGAACAGCAGCGTGCCGAGCACGAAGCCGACGATAATGCCCTCCGTCAGGTCGCGGAACACCACCAGCGCGAAGGTCGCGAGCAGCACGACCGCATCGCCGCGCGAGGAGCGCAGCAGCGTCGCGAAGGCGTCCTTCTCGACCATGTTGTAGGAGACGACCGCCAGCACCCCGGCGAGCGCCGCGAGCGGGATGTAGCTGGCGAGCGGCGCCGCCACCAGGATGAAGATCAGCAGGAAGAAGGCGTGCGCCATGCCGGCGACCGGCCCATAGGCGCCCGAACGGACATTGGTCGCGGTGCGCGCGATCGTGCCGGTGACGCAGATGCCGCCGAACAGCGCCGAGCCGATATTCGCGTAGCCCTGCGCGACGAGCTCGCAATTGGAGCGGTGCCGCCGCCCCGTCATGCCGTCCGCCACCACCGCCGAAAGCAGCGATTCGATCGCGCCGAGCAGCGTGAACGAGATCGCGGCCGGCAGCACCGCCATCACCTTGTCGAGCGAGAAATCCGGAAGGGCGGGGGCGGGGAGCGTGCGCGGAATGCCGCCGAAGCGCGTGCCGATCGTCTCGACCGGCAGCGACAGCAGGCTCGCGGCGGCGGCCGCCACGCAGACCGCGATCAGCAGGCCCGGCCAGGTCGGCCGCCAGCGCTTGAGGCCGAGGATCACCGCGATGGTCAGCGCCGCGATGCCGACCGCCGACGGGTTGATCGTGCCGATCGCCTGCCACAGCGCGACCAGCTTCGGGACGAAGGCGCCCGGCTCCTTGCCGGCGAGCGTCATCCCCAGCAGCTCGCTGATCTGGCTCGCGAAGATGATCACCGCGATGCCGGCGGTGAAGCCGACCGTGACCGGATAGGGGATGAACTTGATATAGGCCCCGAGCCGCAGATAGCCGATGATCGCCAGCATCACGCCGGACATGAAGGTCGCCAGGAAAAGCCCGTCCATGCCGAACTGGTCCACCACGCCGGCGACC
>JBDHTH010000455.1:0-3342 GCA_039808545.1 Phreatobacteraceae bacterium
AGGTCGAGACGACGACGCGCTTGATCTTCGCGCGGTCGTGCAGCGGCTTCAGCGCGACGACGAGCTGAGCCGTGGAGCAGTTCGGATTGGCGATGATGCCCTTCTTGGTATAGCCGGCGGCGGCATCCGCATTCACTTCCGGCACGATCAGCGGCACGTCGGCGTCGTAGCGCCAGGCCGAGGAGTTATCGATGACGACCGCTCCTTGAGCGGCGATCTTCGGCGACCATTCCTTGGAGACCGCGCCGCCGGCCGACATCAGGCAGATGTCGACATCGGAGAAATCGTAGGTGTCGAGCGCCTTCACCTTCAGCATCTTGTCGCCATAGGCGGCCTCCTGGCCGAGCGAGCGGCGAGAGGCGAGCGCCACCACCTCGTCGGCCGGAAAGCCCCGCTCCGCGAGGATGTCGAGCATCTCGCGACCCACATTGCCGGTGGCTCCGGCGACCGCAACCTTGTAACCCATGGCGTCAATCCTGATTTGATCGGTTCCCCCGGCTTCGGTCGCCCGTCTGTCGGATCGGATCTCGATCAGCTTGGCGGCCCGGCCTCTCGCCCCGTCGGGGGAGGCCCGGGAGGGAGGCGCGTCAGATCGTCGCGCCGCCTTTGGCGGCGCGCGTCGTGGTCGTTTTCGCTTTTTTCGTCGAGATCGACGCGGCGACCATGAAACGCTCTCCTGCCGGCCTTTCGCCGGCGCGCGATGTAAAACACCCGGAACGGCGAAAAGTCAATCAGATCACGCCGCAGCTCGATCGGAACGATCGAGCTGCGGGACAGTGATCGATTCTTAAGAATGGAGACTGCCTTGACCCTTCAAACGTAACCGTTTGAAGCGAAGTCTCTATCGCTCCACGCCGGGCGCATGCACGGTCAGCACCCGGAAGCCGCGCTCGCGCGCGAGGATGGGGGTGATCCGCTCGGCCGCATGCAGCATCGTGCCGTCATAGGCGACGGGCTCGGCCGGATAGTCCTCGACCCGCAAGCCGAGCTCGAAGAGCGGCCGCAGCGCCTCGGTGCGGGCCAGGAACATATTGCCGTTCGGAAACTCGATGTCATCGGAGAGGTCGGCCGCGACGCCCATCCGGGCCAGCAGGGCGCGGGCCTCGTCGCGGTTGGCGGTCCAGCTCGTGAGGTTCGGGTCCTCGGCGAAGACCAGCCCGAGATCGGGCTCGGCGCGGAAGCGCGCGAGGATCTGGTCGAGGCTGTCGCGGCGGCCGCCGACCAGGTGCTCGAGGAGAAAAAGCCGCCAGCGGTCGGCGTCCGGACCGGACAGCTTGGTGCTGCGCTTGCCGTGGATATGGCCGACGATCTCGTATCGGAGCAGCGCCTCGCGGAACGCGGTGAGAAACGCCGCGATGTCGCGCCCGCGATTTTCGACGATGCGGCAGAGGCAGGCCACGGCCGGCAGCCGTGCCGCGAGACGCTCGCGGACGTGACGGTATCCCGCCTCGCTCGTGACGCTGACCAGGAGGTCATAGGGCGCGGCGTTGACCAGGAGGCGGTCGATGATCTCGTCCACGAGCTCGTGGTGGTGCAGATGCAGGTGCAGGCCGATCGGCGCGCCGGCCGGTGCCGGGACGGTGCCCCGGTCCGCCAGGATCGCGCAATCATGGTGCCAGGGGCCGTCGGGCCGGCCGTTTCGGACATAGTCCGCGAGCGCCGTGCGCTCCGGCGCGCCGTCGGCATGCGCTTCATAGATGTTGGGCGAAAAGCCCAGCGCCGGGCGGCGCGAGACGCCGCTGAGCCGGTGCAGGCCGGTCGCGGCGGTCCGCACGTACCAGGCCGTGGGATCGAAGCCGCGCGGGATGTGCGCCGATCCGAGCATCTCGGGCGCAACGGCGTTCTCGGCGCGCAGCAGGGCGATGTCCTCGGCCTGGGATCTGGCCTCAGCGATCGCCGCCTCCACCGCACCGGCGAGCGTATCGGCGAGCGCCGTGATCCAAGGACGATCCTGCGCGAAGGCGATCAATGCCCGCGACGGGCGGCGCCAGCGATCCTGCGTCAGGGCGCGGTCGAGCGCCTCGAGCGCGGCGCCGGCCTCGGGCCGGGGCACGACGAGGGCGGCCGCTTGGTCCAGCCCGGCAAGAAGCGCGTCGAGCCCTGTCGCATCCGCGAAGGAGACGACCGGCACGCCGGCCCTGAGCGCGTCGATCGCAAGGGCCGGGCAGGGGCCGGCGCGCGCGCTGAGGAAGACCGCGTCGGCGCGGCCGAGGAGCGTCTCCCACGAAAGAGCGCTGCCACTGGAGAAGATCCCGGCGTATCCGGCTTGCCCCATCCGGGCGATCCGATCGGCCGCGATTAGGGTCGCGTTACGGTCGGCTGGATCGCCGATATCGCTGTCGAGCCATAGGAAGAACGGCGTCGCGGCGCCGTCGCGCCGTGCGGCCTGTTCGGCGGTGGCGAGAAAAAGATCGATGCCTTGCGCGAAAGTCGGCCGGCCGAAGCCGAGGATCAGCTTGCGACGCGCAAGCCGCCCGAGGAGATCGCCCAGTGCGATGTCACCCTCGGAGGCCGCGCGCGGGGGTGCGCGGCGCAGCGCCTCGAAGGGCTCCACGATCGCGGTGCGGATCGGACCTTCCGCCCTTCGCTGCTCGGCGGCCGTAAGCGCCAGGCGCGAGGGAAAGATCACCCGATTTGTGTAAAGGAGCGGGGCGAGGAACGTCTTGGCCGACGCGATCTCGGCATGATCGGCCTCCACCATCGCGACGACGGGCATGCCGAGCCGGGCGCCGATCTCCACCAGGATGCCGAACCGCGCGCCGAGGACAAGCATCGCGTCGGGCGCGAAGCGCGCCGCGAGATCCTGGACGAGCCGAAGCGCCGACCGGTGATCGGGTGCGCCGACGAAGGTCTCGGCAGGGATGGCGAGCACCGCCTCGAGGGACGTGTCGGGTGGCGGCGCGCCCGCCTCGCCGATCGACGCCAGGACGATGCCGAATACTCGCGAGAGGCGATCGATGAGCGCTCTTGCGGGCGCGTCGCCGGCGGCCAGGTCGTCGGCTGGCGTGATGACGCATAGCCGCCGCGCATGGACAGGCGCAGTCGGTTGCGGTTCCGCAAGGTAGCTATCGAGATCGATCGCGCCGACGCGCGTCTCGGCCGCTCCGCTCGTGCTGAAATGCAGCAGCAGGTTCTGCTCAAATCCCGCAAGGTCCGGATAGCGGGCGCGGTAGTAGGCGGGGTCGAAGGATCGGCTCGGGCGCAGGCCTGCGGCTTCTCCGAAGAAGTAGTAATGCGCGGCCGCGTGCTCGGCGCTCGCGAAAGGGGCCGCGGCGGCGGCCTGGTAGAATGCGGGATCGAAATGCGGGCTGCGCGCGATGGCGGCGATCGCATCGGACGGTC
>JBDHTH010000456.1:0-3340 GCA_039808545.1 Phreatobacteraceae bacterium
GCAAGCATGCCGAGGAGCGGCTGCTGCACGACGCCGTGCACGACAACCTGACGGGCCTGCCCAACCGCGAGCTGTTCATCGACCGCCTCAACTCGACGCTGACGCTGGCGCGCACCGATGAATCGATCCGCCCGACGCTGATCTCGATCGATATCGACCGCTTCAAGCAGGTGAACGATTCGACCGGCCTGTCGGTCGGCGATTCCATCCTGCTGACCGTGGCGCGCCGCCTCGGGCGGCTGCTCAAGCCGCAGGACACGCTCGCGCGGCTCGGCGGCGATCATTTCGCGCTGATCCTGATGTCGGAGCGCGAGCCGGAGCGCATCACGGCCTTCTCGGACCTCGTCCGCCGCACGCTCCGCGCCCCGATCGCCTTCGGCGACCGCGAGATCTTCCTCACGGCGACGATCGGCCTCGTCATAGCGGATGGCAGCGCACGCCGCGCCGACGAGATGCTGCACGACGCCGAGATCGCGATCATCCACGGCAAGCGCTCGGGCGGCGACCGAATCGAGGTGTTCAAGCCGGCGATGCGCTCGCAGCGCAACGACCGGCTGACGATCGAATCGGATCTGCGCCGGGCCATCGAGCGCGGCGAGATCAAGGTGCTCTACCAGCCGATCATCCGCCTCGACGACCGGGCCGTCGCCGGCTTCGAGGCGCTGGTGCGCTGGGATCATCCGCGCTTCGGCCGCCTGTCGCCGGTCGATTTCGTGCCGATCGCCGAGGAGACCGGGCTGATCGTCGAGCTCGGCCTGCTGGTGCTCGACCGTGCCGTCAAGCAGCTCGCGCAATGGCAGGACGCGATCGGCCCCGAGATCTTCGTCTCGGTCAATGTCTCGAGCCGCCAGCTCCTGCGTCACGACCTGATCAACGACGTGAAGAGCGTGCTCTCCCGCACGCTCGTCGAGCGCGGCACGCTGAAACTCGAGCTGACCGAATCGCTCGTCATGGAGAACCCGGAATTCGCCGCGCAGGTGCTCTCCCGCATCCGCGAGCTCGGCGTCAGCCTCAGCCTCGACGATTTCGGTACCGGCTATTCGGCGCTCTCTTATCTCGAGCGCTTTCCCTTCGACACGATCAAGATCGACCAGTTCTTCGTGCGCGGCGACCGCAGCGGCGCCCGTCCCGCGATCCTCAGGGCGATCGTCGCGCTTGCGGCCGATCTCGGCATGGAGGTCATCGCCGAGGGCGCGGAGAGCGATTCCGACGCGATCGAGCTCTACCAGATAGGCTGCCAATACGTGCAGGGCTTCGCCTTCGGCGAGCCGATGGCGGCGCCCGACGCCAGCCGCCTGCTCGGCATCGGCGGCAAGCGCCAGCGCGCCGCATCCTGAGCGCATGAAAAAACCCGGCGCTAAGCCGGGCTTGTCATCTCAGAGGCTTATCGGACGTTTTGCATCCTGCGCTTCCCCTCAACGTCATGGCCCGGTTTATCCGGGCCATCCACGTCTTAGGGGCGGATCGGACACACGCCACGCTCGTGACCGCTGAGGCATAACGACCGCTGGCTTGCCGCTCTTGCGGTCGAAAGTCGTGGATGGCCCGGATAAACCGGGCCATGACGGCTGAGCCTCACTCGCCCTTGCGCGAGCCGCCGAGCTTGGCGAAGACCGAGTCGAGGCTGAGATTGGGCTTCTCTTCCTCGCGTTGCGCGTCGGGCCGCAGATGCGCCGGTCCGGTGGTGATCTCGGCCGGGAGCAGCGTGGCGCTGTCGGTCTGCGCGTCGGCGGGGCGGTCCTTGGCGGCGCGCTGGACCTCGAAATCGAGATCGAGCTGCGAACAGAGCCCGACCGTCACCGGGTCCATCGGCGTCAGATGCGGCGTGTTCCAATGGGTGCGGTCGCGGATCGCCTGGATCGTCGTCTTGGTGGTGCCGACGAGGCGCATGATCTGCGCGTCCTTCAGCTCCGGATGGTTGCGCACCAGCCAAAGGATGGCGTTCGGCCGGTCGTGGCGGCGCGAGACCGGCGTATAGCGCGGGCCGCGGCGCTTCAGCTCCGGCAGGCGCACCTTCGGCTCCAGGATCTTCAGCCGGTAGTCGGCATCGGCCTCGCCGCGCGCGATCTCCTCGCGCGAGAGCTGGCCGTTGTCGATCGGGTCGGCACCCTTAACGCCCTGCGCGACCTCGCCATCCGCGATGCCCTTCACCTCCAGCGGGTGAAGATGGCAGAAGGCCGCGATCTGCTCGAAGGTCAGGCCGGTATTGTCGATGAGCCAGACGGCGGTCGCCTTCGGCATCAGGGGGATCTGCGACATGACGAACTCCTCCAGGCTTCGCTCACCCCTTTGCGGGCGAAGCAGGTTCGATCGGAAATGATCGGAATTGCCCCGAATATAGGCGAGCCGGCGTCGAAGGGCAATTGAAGGCTCGCGCGGAGAGCCGAAAAACCTCGGCTCCGTGCCCTCGAGGCCCCTTGCGCCCTCGGGCGCCGCGCTTGACAGGGCGAGCGCCGCCCGCCAAGTCTCCGGCGTCTCCATGCCCGGCGGGATCGCCCCCGCGCCGGCCGTATCGACCAGATGAGCGAACCGGTGCCCGAAACGGCTTCCCCTCAGTTGAAGATCCTGCTCTGTGCGCCGCGCGGCTTCTGCGCCGGCGTGGTGCGCGCGATCAACGCGGTCGAGCAGGCGCTGAAGCTGTACGGGCCGCCCGTCTATGTGCGCCACGAGATCGTCCATAACCGCTATGTGGTCGAGGGGCTCAAGGCGAAGGGCGCGATCTTCGTCGAGGAGCTGGACGAGATCCCCGATACCACCGCGCCGGTCATCTTCTCGGCGCATGGCGTGCCGAAATCGGTGCCGGAAGCGGCCGCCGCGCGCAATTTCTTCGCGATCGACGCGACATGCCCGCTCGTCACCAAGGTGCATCGCGAGGCCGCCATCCACCACAAGCGCGGCCGCGAGATCGTGCTGATCGGCCATGAGCGCCACCCGGAAGTGATCGGCACCATGGGCCAGCTCCCCGAGGGCGCCGTGACGCTGATCGAGACCGTGGCGGATGCCGAGGCCTTTGCGCCGCGCGACCCCGAGAATCTCTCCTTCGTCACCCAGACGACGCTGTCGATCGACGATACGCGCGCCATCGTCGAGACCTTGCAGCGCCGCTTTCCGGCGATCGTCGGGCCGCACAAGGAGGACATCTGCTACGCCACGACCAACCGCCAGGAGGCGGTGAAGCGCGTCGCCCCGCATGTCGAGGCGATGCTGGTGGTGGGCGCGCCGAACTCCTCCAACTCGCAGCGCCTGCGCGAGGTGGCGGAGCGTTGCGGCTGTACGAAAGCGCATCTGGTGCAGCGCGCCCGCGACATCGACTGGACGGTGTTCGGTGATATCGCCTCGC
>JBDHTH010000457.1:0-3337 GCA_039808545.1 Phreatobacteraceae bacterium
TCCGCGCCCGATGGCGGGGAGGCTAGGCGATCCGCTCAAGGTCCGCCACCCTGCCGGAGCAGCCGGCCGTCATGCCGGACGCGCCCGCCATTCCGCGAGTGCAATGCCGCCCAGCACCAGCGCCAGCCCGACGCCATGCGCGATCAGGAACCGCTCGCCGAGCAGCAGCACCGCCATGATCGGTCCGAACACCGGCACCAGATTAGCGAACAGCCCGGCCCGCCCCGGCCCGATGATCGCCACCGCCCGGAGGAAGCAGAGCTGCGCGAGGATCGAGGGGATCAGCGCGATGTAGAGGAGGATCGCCCAGCCCTTGGCGGATGCCGGCCATTGCAGGCTGCCGGCCCATGCCTCCCAGCCGATCAGCGGCAGCCCGGCCAGCGCCGCGCCGAGCGACACCGCGAAGAAGAACACCAGCGCCGGCATCTCGGGCCTCGCCTTGAGCCCGACCGCATAGCCCGAATAAAGCGCCGCCGCGACCAGGATGAAGACGTCGCCGATGTTGAAGCGCAGCGAGACGAAGCGCTCCCATTCCCCGCCGCTCGCCACCACCACGACGCCCGCCAGCGTCACGACCGTGCCGACGATCTGCAGCAGGCTGACCGGCGTGCGGAAGGCCAAGAGCGCCCCGAGGAACACGAAGACCGGGGTTGCGCCCTGCAGGATCGTCAGGTTGATCGCGCTGGTGAAATGCGCCGCCGCGAAGAACAGCGCGCTGAACACCGTGTAGCCGAGCGCGCCCATTGCGAAGAGATAAAGCCAATGCCGCCGCAGCACCGGCCAGGCGGCGGCGATCTGCCGGCGCAGCGCCAGGCCGAACACCGCCGCGACGATCGCCCAGCGCGAGAAGGTGAGCACCATCGGCGAGATCTCGCCGACCGCGAACCGGCTCGCCACCGCGTTGCCCGACCAGCTCAGCGTCGTCAGCGTCAGGAGAAGATAGGGCTGCGCGCGGAGCCAGCTCATCGCGGCGCCGCCTGCCGCGTCGCGATCGTCACGCCGGCCAGCACCATCGCGTAGCCGACCGCGTGGAACCACTGGAAGCGTTCGCCGAGGAAGAGGATCGCCAGCGCCGAGCCGAACACCGGGATCAGGTGAAAGAACGGCGCGGCGCGGTTCGACCCGATCAGCTCCACGCCGCGGTTGAAGCAGAAATAAGCGAGCACCGAGGGCACGAAGACCACATAGGCGAGCGTCGCCAGGGTCGTCGCGTCGAAGCGCGGCGCCCGGTCATAGGCCATCTCGAGCAGGAAGGCCGGGGTCAGCATCACGGCGCCCCAGCCGATCGTGAAGGCGAGGAAGGACAGCCAATGGATAGCCGGCTTGCGCCTGAGCAGCGCCGAATAGAGCGAATAGAAGCCGAGCGCGGCAAGAAACCAGACATCGCCGCGATTGACGCGGATCTCAGCCAGCGCCGTCAGGTCGCCGCGCGTGATGATCGTCATGACGCCGATCAGCGAGGCGAGGATGCCGAGCATCTGCGTCACGGTCAGCCGGTCGCGGAACAGCAGGAATGCGATGATCGCGACCTGGATCGGCACGGAGGACTGCACGAGCAGCCCGTTGAGCGCCTCGGTATATTGCAGCGCCCAATACGCCATCGTGTTGTAGATCGTGATCCCGCACAGCGACAGCACGGTCAGGATCCCCATATGCCGGCGGATCACGGGCCAGTCGCGCTTCAGATACGGCCAGGCGAAGCCGATCAGCACCGCGAACGCGCCGACCCAGCGGATCCAGGCGAGCGCGATCGGCGGCACATGCCCGGCGATGCCGCGCCCGAGCACGATATTGCCCGCCCAGCTCGCCATCGTGATGGAGAGCAGCAGGTAGGGCTTGTTGAACAGCCAAGTCCAGAATCGGGAAAAGGGCGACATCGGCAGATGAGCATTTGAACGACGCGCCTCTCATAGCGGCGCGTGAGGTGAGGCGATACGTCCCGGCGCACATGGCTACCGCGCGCTGCCCAGGCAGCGCATGTGCGGCCGGAAATTAATGCAAACTTCCATTACAATTCGGAGCAACATCGGAGGCTGCCATGCCGAAGCTGACAGTGACGAGCCGTGGACAGGTCACGCTCCGGAAATCCGTGCTGCGCCATCTCGGCATCCGGCCGGGTGACCGGATAGCACTCGAATTGCTGCCGGACGGCCGCGCTTCGCTCCAGGCGGAGCAGCGGGACGGCGCGATTTCGGCCTTTGTCGGCTCGCTCGCCGGCAAGAGCCGCAAGGTCGCGACTCTCGACGAGATCGAGAACGCGGCCGCCGAAGGCTGGGCGTGCCGAAAATGAGGATTGCGGTCGATACCAACGTGCTCGTCCGCGCCGCCTTGCGCGACGATGCAGAGCAGGCGCAGGCGGCCGAGAAAGTCCTGTCGAGTGCCACGCTGGTCGCGGTCGCCCTGCCATGCCTCTGCGAATTCGTCTGGATGCTTCGGCGCCTCTACGGCATCGGCGATGCCGATATCGCGTCCGCGGTCCGTGCCTTGATCGATACGGCGAATGTCGAGGCCAATAGGCCCGCCGTCGAGGCGGGGTTGTCGGCGCTGGAGGCGGGCGGAGACTTCGCCGATGGCGTGATCGCGTTCGAGGGCCGGGCGCTCGGGGCGCAGGAATTCGTCTCCTTCGATCGCAAGACGATCGCGATGCTGGCCGCGCAAGGACACGCCGCGCGGCTGCCTTGATGCGGCTGGGTGCATCTTCGCCATCGACGCGCCTTTGGCCTGCCTTCCCGTCGCCCTTTTCGCAGGACCACATGCCGCATCTTCCGTTTCTTTCGAGGACCTCGATGCGCGCCACATTGACCGCAATGGCCCTGATCGGCCCCCTTTCCGGACCCGCTTTCGCGGCCGAGATCGTCTCCCCCTCCATGATCGACCGCGTCACCGTCTATCCGGACGGCGCCACGGTCGGCCGCCAGGTGGAGGTCGCGCTGCCGGCCGGCGATACGACCGTCGTGCTGCGCGACATCTCGCCGAGCCTCGATCCCGCCTCGATCCGCGTCGAGGGCGTCGCCGAGGGCCGCCTGTCGATCGGCGCGATCGACGCCAAGCTGGTCGACAGCCAGCAGCGCCCCGAGGACCGCGTCGCCGCGCAGAAGCGCTACCAGGAGCTGAAGGACCAGCTCGACGCGCTCGATGGGCGCCTCGAATCGGCCGAGACGCGCCGCCAGTTCATCGAGCGCTACGCCAAGGAAGTGCCGTTCCAGACCAAGACCGAGAACGGTCCCGTCACCAGCCTCGACTGGAAGGCGGCCGGCCTCGACATCCTCAAGGAGCTCGATTCCGTCCGCGCCGACCTCCAGAAGCTGAGGATCGAGCGCCGCACGCTGGCGGAGGA
>JBDHTH010000458.1:0-3331 GCA_039808545.1 Phreatobacteraceae bacterium
GCGCAGGGCTTGCTGGCCGGGCTCAACGCGGCGCGCCGGGCCAGCGGCGGGGCGCCGATCGTGATCGATCGCGCCGAGGCCTATCTCGGCGTGATGATCGACGACCTGGTGACCCATGGCGTCAGCGAGCCCTATCGGATGTTCACCTCGCGCGCCGAATTCCGGCTCAGCCTGAGGGCCGACAATGCCGATTTGCGGCTAACCGAGCGGGGTATCGCGCTCGGATGCGTCGGAAGCGCCAGGGCAGCGCTTTTTGCGCAGCGGAAGACGAAGCTCGATACGGCCCGCGACCTGCTGCGTTCGATCGAGCTCACACCCGAGCAGGCAAGCCACCTCGGTGTGGACGTCAATCGCGACGGCCGCCGGCGCTCGCTGTTCGACCTGGTCGGCGCGCATAGCCTTGGGTGGGATGCGCTAGCGATGGCTTTTCCGGCGCTGAACGCCGTCGATCCCGCATTGCGCGAGAGCATCGTCACGGATGCGAAATACGCACCTTATCTTGCGCGCCAGGCGCGTGATGTTGCCGGGATGCGTGCGGATCGCCTGCTGGAGCTGCCGGAAGACCTCGAATTCATCGGCATGTCGGGCCTTTCCGTAGAGCTCAGCCAGAAGCTCGACTCGATTCGCCCCCGTAACCTTGAACAAGCCAGCCGCATCGAAGGGATGACGCCGGCCTGTCTGGCCTTGCTCGCAACGCGGGCTCGGCGTGAGCGGCGGCGCGCCTGATGGCCGATGCGCGCGAGGCTGTTCTGACGGCGCTCGGCGTTTCACGTGAAACGGCCGCGCGGCTCGATGCCTATGTGGCGCTTCTCGAAAAATGGCAGCGTGCCAAGAACCTCGTCGCGCAGGCGACATTGGGAGAGGTCTGGCAGCGGCACATTCTGGATTCCGGGCAGATCGCGCGCTTTGCCGCTGCAGGCGAACATTGGGCGGATCTCGGCAGCGGCGCGGGCTTTCCCGGAGGAATCGTGGCGATTCTCAACGCGGATCTGCCGGGTTTCTCGATCCGCCTGGTCGAGGCCAATGCCCGGAAGTGCGCCTTCCTGCGGGAGGCCATCCGGATCACGGGCGCGCGCGCAACGGTCTATAATGGCCGAATCGAGAATTTTGCGGCAGAATCGGCCGGCAGCATCGATGTCGTGACGGCGCGGGCGCTCGCGGACCTTTCCGGATTGCTCGAGTTGGCGCATCCGGTGTTGAAAACCGAGGGCCGGGCAGTGTTTTTGAAGGGACAACATCTAGATCGGGAATTGACCGAAGCCTCTAGATATTGGAAATTCGACAGCACTACCCATCAGAGCCTGTCCGATCCGGCCGGACGCGTCCTCGTCTTGAGCGGCGTCCGCAGGATCGGGGATTCCGAGACCGCGACCGATGCAAAATCCTGAACCGACCGTCCCGACACCGCGATTGCCCCGTGTGTTGGCCCTCGCCAATCAGAAGGGCGGGGTCGGCAAGACCACGACCGCGATCAATCTCGGCACGGCGCTCGCGGCGATCGGCGAGAAGGTGCTGATCATCGACCTCGACCCGCAAGGCAATGCCTCGACCGGGCTCGGGATCGACCGCCGGAGCCGCACGGTCTCGACCTATGACATCATGCTGGGCGATACGCGGATCGCCGATGTCGTGCGCGAGACGGCGGTGCCGAACCTGTTCGTCGCGCCTTCCACCCTCGACCTGCTCGGCGTGGAGCTGGAGATCGCTTCGTCGCGCGATCGCGCCCACCGTCTGAAGAATGCGATCGCGGAAGCGGCGCGCAGCGAGACGCTCGGCGGCATCGACTATGTGCTGATCGACTGCCCGCCCTCGCTCAATCTCCTGACGATCAACGCGATGACGGCCGCGAATGCGATCCTCGTGCCGCTGCAATGCGAGTTCTTCGCGCTCGAGGGGCTGAGCCAGCTCCTGAAGACGGTGGAGCAGGTGCGCGCGCAGCTTAACCCCTCGTTAAGCATCCACGGCGTCGTGCTGACGATGTTCGATGCGCGCAACAATCTGTCGGGGCAGGTGGTTGCCGATGTGCGCAAATTCATGGGCGAAAAGGTCTATCAGACCGTCATTCCGCGCAATGTCCGCGTGTCGGAGGCGCCATCCTACGGCAAGCCGGTGCTGCTCTACGATTTCAAATGCGTCGGCAGCCAAGCCTATCTGAAGCTTGCCTCGGAGATCATCCAGCGCGAGCGCCACCTGCGCGCCGCATAGAGCCTTAGGAATCGATCATTGTCCTGCATTTTGATCATTTCGATCAAAACGCAGCGTGATCTAAGCCGATTCGAAGACGTAACGATGCGTATGGAGTGCCGTCATGGCGGATGAAGCACCGCGTTCCAGGCTCGGCCGAGGGCTCGCCGCGCTGATCGGCGATGTCGGCGAGGAAACCGCCACCTTCGATCGCGGCCGCGGCCAGCGCCGGGTGCCGATCGAGTTCGTCAAGGCCAACCCGGCCAATCCGCGCCGGCAGTTCGATCCGGCCGATCTGCAGGAGCTCGCCGAATCGATCCGCGAGCGCGGCATCATCCAGCCGATCGTGGTGCGGGCGACGGCCGGCCAGCTCGATTCTTACGAGATCGTCGCGGGCGAGCGGCGCTGGCGGGCAGCCCAGCTCGCCGGGTTGCATGAGGTGCCGATCCAGCTCGTCGACGTCAACGATCGCGAGGCGCTCGAGATCGCGATCATCGAGAATGTGCAGCGCTCCGATCTCAACGCGCTCGACGAGGCCTTCGGCTATGAGCGGCTGGTGGCCGAGTTCGGCTATCAGCAGCAGGATCTCGCCAAGGTCATCGGCAAGAGCCGCAGCCATGTCGCCAACACGCTGCGGCTGCTGCGGCTGCCCGAGTCGGTGAAGGCGCATCTCGTGGCGGGGCGGCTCACGCCTGGCCACGCCCGCGCGCTGCTCGCGGTGCCCGATCCGGCCGCGATCGCCGAGGAGGTGGTCGCCAAGGGGCTGAACGTGCGCGCGGTCGAGACGCTCGCTCAGGAGGCGAAGGATACGCCGCCGGCGGAGCGGAAGCCGCGCAACAGCGTTGCCGAAAAGGACGAGGATACGCTGCAGCTCGAGCGGGCGCTCGCCGAGGCGCTGGGGCTGAAGGTGACGGTCGACCATCGCGGGCCGGGCGGCACCGTGAAGGTCGCGTATCGCACCCTGGAGCAGCTCGACGAGCTTTGCCGCAAGCTGAAATCCTGACTAGGCAATAATATTAGCCGGCTATCACGACCGGGTCGATTCGGCTCGGAAATGTCTTGCCAGCGTCATGGCCGGGCGTGTTCGGGCATCCTGTATGCCATCGATAAGCGAGGCGCGCCGCTACCGTTTCAGCACAAGGGCAAT
>JBDHTH010000459.1:0-3324 GCA_039808545.1 Phreatobacteraceae bacterium
TCATATGCCGATAAAGCCTGCGGCTCAGTGGTGGTGCCCGGCCGCCGGCTCCAGGCGCTTCAGCCGTGTCGCCGCGATCGCCGCCATCACCAGCGCGATGACGATCGCGATCGCCGAGGTGATCCGCAGCGCGCTCGTGAAGGCGGCGCGGCCGGCCTCCACCATGGCGGCGCCCTCGGGCGGCGGCAGGCGCTGCGCCGCGATCAGCGCCTCGCCGAGAGTCTGCCGCGCCGGCGCCCAGGCCTCGGGCGCGATGCCGGCGACCGGCAGCGCCATGAAGATCCCGTAGAGCGCCGTCAGCAGGCTGCCGAGCAGCGCGATGCCGAGCGCGCCGCCGAACTCGAAGCTCGTCTCCGAGATCCCTGAGGCCTGCCCGGCCTTCTCGGGCGGCGCGAGGCCGATCACCATGTCGGTCGTCAGCGTGCCGATCGGCGAGAAGCCGGCCGAGAACAGCACGAAGCCGATCACCAGCAGCGTCAGGCTGTGCGGACCGCCGAGCTGGGTCAGCACCGCGAAGCCGGCCGCGACCATGACGAAGCCCGCCGTCACCACCTGCGCCGGCCGCCAGCGGCGGATGATGCGCGGCGTGGCGAGCGAGCCCGCGATGAAGGCAAAGCTGGTCGGCAGGCTCCAGAGCCCGGCCTCGAGCGGCGTCATGCCGAGCACGAGCTGCATGTACTGGGCGATCAGGAAGAACGAGCCGAAGATGACGAAGATCCCGAGCACGTTGATCGCCAGCGCCATCGCGAAGCCGGGCCGGTCGAACAGCGCGAGGTCGATCAGCGGGTCGGCGAGAAGCTGCTGCCGCCGCACGAACAGCCAGCCGACCGCGAGGCCGAGAAGGACCGCGCCGGCGGCCGCAAGCGAGATTCCGTGCTCGGCGAGAAGCTTCACGCCGTAGATCGCCGGCAGCACCGCGAAGACCGACAGGAGCGCGCTGGCGATGTCGAGCCGGCCGGCCGCGGGATCGCGGAATTCCGGCAGCAGCAGCGGCCCGGCGACCAGCAGCAGCACCATGATCGGCACATTGGCAAGGAACACCGAGCCCCACCAGAACTTGGCCAGCATCAACCCGCCGACCACCGGCCCGATGGCGCCGCCGACCGAGAAGCTGGCGATCCACACGCCGATCGCCAGGGTGCGCTCGCGCGGATCGAGGAACATGTTGCGGATCAGCGAGAGCGTCGAGGGCGAGAGGGTCGCGGCCGCGAGGCCGAGCGCGGCGCGCGCCACGATCAGCATCGCGGCGCTGGTCGCGAAGGCCGCGAAGACCGAGGCGACGCCGAAGCAGAAGGCGCCGATCAAGAGGAGCTTGCGCCGGCCGATCCGGTCGCCGAGCGTGCCCATCGTGACGAGCGCGCCCGCCACCATGAAGCCGTAGATGTCCATGATCCACAGGAGCTGGCTCGGGCTCGGCTTCAGCTCGGCCGCGATCTGCGGCGCCGCGAGGTTCAGCACCGTCAGGTCCATCGAATAGAGCAGGCACGGCAGCGCCAGCACGGCGAGGCCGATCCATTCGCGCCGGCTCGCCTTGGGCAGGGCCGGCGCGCCGGTGCCGGCCATTCGCCCGGCCTCCAGGCTGTCGCGTTCCTCGAAATTCATGGTTCCCGGTGACGAATGGCTTGCCTGCGCCCTGCGGCGCCCGACGAAGGGATGATTTCGGATAGGCCGGTCGCTGTCCGGCCGCGAGGCGCGGCGCCGTCAAACCAAGCGACGCGTGATGATTCTTAGAGTTGGAGACTGCTTGACCCTTCAAACGTTGCCGTTTGAAGGGCGCAGGCTCTAATACTCGATCTCGGTGCCGATGCCCACCGAGGTGCGCCCGTCCGGCCCCATCTCGGTCTGCACCTTCAGCCGCCGCGTCAGGTCGATATCGACGCCGATCGCGGTGTTCTCGGGCTTGGTGCCGGCCTTGATGCCTATCCGCATGCGGTCGCTGACCGCCTTCGAGACGCCGACCGTCGGCCCGCCCGGCCCCGCGCCGACATCGAGATCGTCGACGCCCATGGCGCGCCGCGTCTGCTCGAAGAGGTCGGGGCCGCTGCTCTTGCCGGCGAGCTGCGCCACGGCCTGCGCGAGCTGGATCGCCTGGAACGGCGAGAGGCCGCCCGCCGCGCGCGCGAAAAGCAGGCGCGAGAGCACCTCGTCCTGCGGCAGATCGGGCGAGGAGGTGAGCGTGAAGGTCGGCTCGGTCGCGTAGCCCGTGATCGCGACGCGCGCCGTCACCTCGGCGGCCTGCGTCTCGGCGACGAGGTCGAGCTCGGGGATGACGCCGGCCCCGCCGAAAGTCAGCTTGCCGCGCGTCAGGTTGATGCGCTGCGTCAAGAGCGCGAGGCGCCCGCGCCGAAGCTCGAAGCCGCCGAGCGCGCGCGGATCGGCCGAGGTGCCGGTGAGCCGCAACTCGCCGCCGAGCTCGGCGTCGATGCCGCGCCCGCGCACGAACACGCGGCCCGGCGCGTCGATCGTCAGGTCGAGGAAGGCGTTGAAGGCCGGGCCGCGCTTGGTGCGCTGCTCGTTCGCCTTCTGCCGCGCGATCTGCGCGAGGCGGGCGCGGGTCGCGGCCGGCGGCGCGATATGCTTGGCGTCGCGCAGGGGCTCGACGCCGGAGGGCAGCCGGTCCGGCACGCGCACCTCGATCGTCTGCACGTCGATCCGCCCGCCGAGCTTCGGCGCCCTGGCGAGCGGGCCGCTCACCGTGAGGTTGAGGCTCGCGGTCACCTCGGCGATCTCGCTCGCGACGAGCTGCGCGTTGGTGGCCGTGATCCTCAGATCGCCCGGAAAGCCGCGATCCGCATTGGCATCGACGCGGCCGCTGACCTGGATCAAACCGCCGTTCTTGGCGCGCGCCGTGATCCGCTCGACGACGATCACCTCGCCATGCCCCGTGACGCGCCCCTCGATGCCGGTCAGCGCGACGCCGTTCAGCGGGTCCGAGAAGGTCGCGCCGGAGAGCACCGCGCTCCCCTGGATATCGGGCTTGGCGGTGGTGCCGCGCACCGTCGCGTCGACCGTTACGCGTCCCGTCACGCGCCGCCCGTCGGCCGCGATTCTGGCGTTGAGGAGCGCGGCCTCGAGCGTGCCCTTCGCACGGATGTCGAGCGCGCCCTGCGGCTTCAGCGGCGCCGAGCCGTCGACCGTGAAGCGGATCGAGGGCCCGCCATTGATGGAGCTGTTGATGATGGCGCGCCCGTCGTCGAGCCGCCCGGTCGTGCGGATCTGAAGCGGCGGCAGGCCGTTGTCGCGCGTCTGCGGCGCGCTGAGGCCGGCGATCGTCACCTCGAACGGCCCCTCGGGCGTCGCGGCCGGCCCCTTGAGGGTCGCCTT
>JBDHTH010000460.1:0-3321 GCA_039808545.1 Phreatobacteraceae bacterium
TCCCGGCGCGCTCATTGCTGCACCGCGCGCCGCCCGAGGCGGATCTGGATGAGCGTCACCAGCGCGATCGCGACCAGCAGCACCACGGCGGCGGCGGTGCCGGCGCCGATATCCTGCGCGCCGAAGGTCTGCTCGTACATATACATGACCATGCTGATCGTCGCATCGGCCGGGCCGCCCTGGGTCAGGATGCGGACGGTCTCGAACATCTGAAGTCCTGTGATCGTCGCATAGGTGACGCAGAACAGGATCACGGGCGCGATGATCGGCAGCTTCACGTAGAAGAAGGTCTGGACCGGCCCGGCTCCGTCGAGCGCCGCCGCCTCGACCAGCGAGCGCGGCACCGATTGCAGCGCCGCGAGCTGGATGATCATGAAGAAGCCGAAATGCTTCCACACGTCCATGATCACCACCGAGATCATCGCGAAGCGCGTATCGGTCAGCCAGCCGATCTTCGGCAGCCCGAGCTCGCCGAGGTAGTAGTTGATGATGCCGAGATCGGTCGAGTAGATGAACTGCCAGACGAGCGAGACGAGGGCGGTGGAGACCAGCACGGGCAGGAAATAGGCGAGGCGGAGCACGTAGAGCAGGGGCCCCGGCAGGGTGCGGTCGAGCAGCACCGCCATGAGCAGCCCGACCCCGACATTGCCCGTCACGGCGAGAGCGACGAACACGAAGGTGTTGACGAAGCTCTTCCAGAAGCGCGTGTCGGCGAGCACGAAGCGGAAATTGTCGAGCCCGACGAACTCGAAGGTCCAGGTGAAGCGGTCGACCGAGGTCAGGCTGAAGCAAAGCGTCGCCAGCGCCGGCAGCAGCGCGAACAGGACGTAGAGGACATAGGCCGGGGCGAGGAACGCGTAGCCGGCCGCGGCCTCGCGGCGCTCAAGCCTGCCGGCGCGCGCGTTCGAGGCGCGCGCCGGGACGACATCGGCGCCTTCCCTCACCCGTGCCTCACCACTTCACGCGCGCCATCGCTCGGCTGAGCTCGCCGTCGAGCGCGGCGATCATCGGCTCGAGCTTCTGGTTGTTGGTGAGATACGCTTCGATATGGCGCATCGTGATGTCTTCCACCTGCGCGAAGTTCGGCGGCTGCACCAGCGGCTTCGCGATCGCGGCCGAGCCGTAATAGATCTGCGAATTGGCCGGGTATTTGACATAGGCCTCGCTGGTTGCGACCGACCGGACCGCCGGGATCGACCGCAGGTCCTTGGCGAGCTGCTCGGCATTGGCCTTGCCGGCGCATTCCTTGAGCAGCTCCCAGGCTAGCTCGGGGTGCTTGCTGGCCGCCGTGATGCCGAGCCCGCCGACGCCGCAGATCGCGATCTGCGCGGCGTTCTTCGGGCAATACTGGACCTCGACCGTGTCGAGCTTGGCCTGGAGCATCTCGGGCACGCGCGGATGCGTGCCGGGGAACATCGCGACCTGCCTGGCGATGAAGGCGCCGCCGCCGGCCTCGTTGCGCGCGAAGATCGGCGAGACCTTGTGCTCGTAGATCAGGCTGTGCAGGAACTGCAGCGTCTCGGCGAATTTCGGGTCCTTGACGTTGCTGCTCCGGCCGTCCGGCGTCAGGCGGTCCGTGTTGTTGTTGAGGAACCAGGTCGACAGCGCGAACTGCCCGCCCGGGATGAGGTAGCCGTAGCGCACCGTCTTTTCGCCCTCGCGCTTGGTCAGCGCCTTGGCGATCTCGAGGAAGTCCTCCCAGGTCCAGCCGGGCTTGGGCTTGGCGAGGCCCGCCTCGGCGAACAGCGCGGTGTTGCAATAGGTCACCACGGTGTTCCATTCGTTCGGGATATAGGTGAGCTGGTCGTTGTATTTGAGGCCGTTCAAGAGGTTCGGCTCGATATCGTCGAACAGCGCCTTGCCGACCGGGTCGGCGTTCACGAAGGGCATGATGTCGCGCATCAGCTTGCGCGAGGCGAGCGTCGAGACGCCCTCGGTCGCCATCATCACGATGTCGGGCGCCTGGTTGGAGCCGACGAGGTTCATCAACTGGTTGATGTACTCGCCCCAGGGGTTGGTGTTCACGTACTGGACGTTGACGGTGACGTTCGGATAGCGCGCGTTGAACCGTTCGATCGCCGTCTTGCTGAGGCGGATGTCGCTGTCGGAGGCGGGGCGGAAGATGTTCAGCACCGCCTTGGTGTCGGCGGGCGGCGCCGCCGCCGTGGCGCGGGCGGGCCGCATGAGCGCCGCAGCGCCCGCGGCGCCGGCCGTGGTCAGGAACGTTCTGCGATCCATGATGTCCTCCCGTATGATGGGCTTTGCGCCCTTGGCTTGTTCCGGACCGCCCGCGCGCTGATCGGGAGCGCGGGACGGTGATCGTCTCGAAGGCCTAGAGTGTCGCCACGTCGCGCAGCGCGCCGACCGCGAGGCCCGAAGCATCGATCCGCAGCGTGTCGCCGCTGCCGATCACGATCGGGCCGAACGTCACCGCGCCGTCCGAGGCCGCCGCGTCCACGGGCCGGCCGTTGAGCGTCACGGCGGCCTCCGCCGATACGGATGGGAGGGCGATGCGGGCGAGCCGCGCGCTGCCGCCGAGCACCGTCAGCGAGAAGCAGCCATCGACCATCTCGACGGTGCCCCAGCCTTCCGCCGTCGACCATAGAGACCGGAAGGCGAGCCCGTCACGCAGCTTCGGCGCGAAACCGATCGCGTGGCGATGCGCGTCGAAGTGGAAACCCGACAGCGCGAGCACCGCCGCCCAGCTGGCCATCGAGCGGGCGTAGTTGGAGCCGCACTCGATCTCGTTCCAGGGATTGCGGGCCTTGCCGTCATAGCGGTCGCGCACCCCGCGGAACACCTCGACGCCCTCGTCGAGCCAGCCATATTCCATGAGCGCGCTGCCGAAGGCGTATTCGAAGCCGTGCATCGTCTCCTGCGCGTAGGGAACGGGCACGGCCGGCGCCGGCACTCCCTTCGGCCAGGCGCAGATGACGGTGCCCGATTCGTCATACATGCCGAAGACCCGGCACGGATTGGCGACATCCTCGATCCGCCTCAGGAAATTGTAGCGGTAGATCGATCGCAGCGCCGAGCGCACATGAGCGCGGTCGAGGATCTCGCCGAGCCCGTAGAGATCGGCATGCCACTGGCCGAGTACCTGGTCGACGAGGCAGCCCTCCCCGCTCTGGTACTTGATCTCGCCATGCTCCTCGCTCCAGTAGAGGTCGTAGACATTGGCGCCGACGATGCGCCGCGAGACGGTCGCCTTCTGGTAGGGATCGAGCGCGCTGCGGTCCTTCAGGTCGAGCTTCTGGACGTAGTATTCGCCGTTGAACAGGTTCTCGTCGACCCAGGCCCGGCCACGCTCGAACATGGCGC
>JBDHTH010000461.1:0-3316 GCA_039808545.1 Phreatobacteraceae bacterium
CGACAGGATCGTCGGCGAATGGATGGCGGCCTGGCATCTCGACCGCGCCGCCTGGCCGGCGCTCGCCTGCGACATCGAGCGCTTCACGGCCGCCTTCTACGACCATGCGCGGGGCGCGACGCCCGAGACCGACGCGGCGCTCAAGGCGAGCGCCGACGCGCTCGACGCCGCGCTCGCGCGCCATGGCACCTCGATCGCCGATCAGATGGCCTGGCGCTCGCAATGCGCCCATGGCTGGTGGGAATGGGTGAAGCCCGCCCCGGCCGACCTGCCGGGCGCCAAGCTGCGGCCGATGGTGCCCGAGCCGCGCCCCGGCGAAGCCTTCTGGGAGGCGGGCTGCGCGCCGATGTGCCGATAGAGCATGATTCCGAAAAGTGGGAACCTTTAGCCGCGCGCCCCGCCCGGCCCGCGGTCAGAATTCCTGGCCCTCGGTATCGGCCAGCACCTGCAGCAGATACCGCCCGTAGCCGCTCTTGGCGAGCTTGCGCGACGCGGCCCGCATCTCGGCCTGGCCGATCCAGCCCGAGCGATAGGCGATCTCCTCCAGGCACGCGATGCGCTGGCCCTGGCGCTGCTCGATCGCGCGCACATATTCGGCGGCCTCGAGCAGCGAGGCGGGCGTTCCCGTATCGAGCCAGACATAGCCGCGGCCGAGCTTCTCGGCCTTCAGCGTGCCGGCCTCCATGTACATCCGGTTGAGATCGGTGATCTCCAGCTCGCCGCGCGGCGAAGGCCGGACGGCGGCCGCGAGCTCAGGCGCCTTCCCGTCGTAGAAATACAGCCCCGTCACGGCCCAGTTGGATTTCGGCTTCTGCGGCTTTTCCTCCAGCGAGATGGCCCGCCCCTCGGGATCGAACTCGACCACGCCGTAGCGCTCCGGATCGGAGACGCGGTAGCCGAAGACGGTCGCGCCGGCGCGCGCCGACGCATTCTTGAAGATGCCCGGCAGGCCGTGCCCGTAGAAGATGTTGTCGCCCAGCACCAGCGCCGAGGGCTGGCCGGCGACGAACTCGGCGCCGATGATATAAGCCTGCGCCAGCCCCTCGGGCTTCGGCTGCACCGCATAGGACAGCGACAGGCCCCATTGCGCGCCGCTGCCGAGCAGACGCTGGAAGGCGGGCGTATCCTCGGGCGTCGAGATGATCAGCACCTCGCGGATGCCGGCGAGCATCAGCGTGCTCAGCGGGTAGTAGATCATCGGCTTGTCGTAGACCGGCAGAAGCTGCTTCGACATCGCGAGGGTCATGGGATGAAGGCGCGTGCCGCTGCCTCCCGCGAGAATGATGCCGCGCATGGTCTCTCCTGTTCAGGCCGTGGTCAGCAGGCGCTCGACGCAGCGCTCGACCGACATCCGCCAGGATGGCAGCGCGATGCCGAAGCGGTCCTGCAGCTTGCTGGTGTCGAGGCGGGAATTGGCGGGCCGGCGGGCCGGCGTCGGATACTCCGCGGTGGTGATGCGGCGGACCGCGACGGGCGCGCGTCCATGGCGGGTCGCCGCCGCGAACACCGCCTCGGCGAGGTCCGCCCAGCTTGCCTCGTCCGCGCCGACGAGATGGAACGTGCCGCGCAGCGCCGGGTCGGGATCGCGCGCCAGGCGCCGCGCGATGGCGATGACCGCATCGGCGATATCGGGCGCATAGGTCGGATTGCCGCGTTGGTCGGCCACGACCGAAATCTCGGGCCGCTCAGCCCCGAGGCGCAGCATGGTACGGACGAAATTGGCCCCGAACGGGCTGTACACCCAGGCGGTCCTCAGGATCGCGTGATTGTCGGTCGCGCCCGCGACCTGCCGCTCACCCGCTAGCTTGGAGCGCCCATAAGCGCCGGCCGGGCCGGTCTCGTCGATTTCCCGATAGGGCCCGTCTTTCATCCCGTCGAACACGTAGTCGGTCGACAGATGCAGGATCGGAATGCCCTCGGCCTTGGCGCAGGCCGCGACCGCCCCGGCGCCCGCGCCGTTGATCGCGGTCGCCAGCGCCTCTTCCTGCTCGGCCTTGTCGACCGCCGTATAGGCGGCCGCATTGACGATGACGTCGTATCGACCCTGGCCGAGCGCCCGCCGGATGCTTTCGGCGTCGCCGAGATCGAGCTCCGGGCGCCCGAGCGCCGTGACCGCGACGGTCGGCCCGGCGCGCTCCAGAAGCGAGGTCACCACCTGCCCGTTGCGGCCCGTGACGGCCATGCGCAGCGGCGCGGCGCCTGGCCCCGTCATGCGAACGCGTCCGCCAGCTCGGCCAGCTTCGGCCATTGCCGGTCCTTGGCCGATAGTTGCGCGCTCTCGGCCGCGACCGGCCAGTCGATGCCGAGCGCCGGGTCGTCGAAGGCCAGCCCGCGGTCATGGGCGGCCGAATAGTAGTTCGTGACCTTGTAGAGCACCTCGGTATCGGGCTCGAGCGTGCAGAAACCGTGCGCGAAGCCGATCGGAACGAGGAGCTGCCGCCAGTTCTCGGCCGACAATTCGACCGCGACATGCTGGCCGAAGGTCGGCGAGGAACGGCGGATATCGACCGCCACGTCGAGGATGCGGCCGCGGACGACCCGAACGAGCTTGTCCTGCGCGAAGGGCGGAAGCTGGAAATGCAGGCCGCGGATCACGCCGACATCGCGCGACAGGGAGTGATTGTCCTGCACGAAATCGAGCGCGATCCCCTGCTCCTTCCAGGCACGGCCGTTATAGACCTCGGAGAAGAAGCCGCGCTCGTCGCGATGCCTCTTGGGGGTGACGATCTTGACGCCTGCAAGCGCGGTGTCTTCGATCAGCATCTGTGACCTACTCCCACTGGATCGAACCGCGCTCCGGCCGGGCCGGCCGAACGCAGGGCCATGATCGCTTCCAAAGAGTTAGGGACTGCTTCGACCCTTCAAACGATGCCGTTTGAAGGAGCAGGCTCTAGCCCGTCGTTCCGAGACGCTCGCCCTGGTATTTGAGCGAGCGGATCGCCTGCCACCAGGCGGCGTTGTCGAGATACCAGGCGACCGTCTTGTGCAGCCCGGTTTCGAAGGTCTCGCGCGGCCGCCAGCCGAGCTCGCGCTCGATCTTCGAGCAATCGATCGCGTAGCGATGGTCGTGCCCCGGACGATCCGTCACGAATGTCACCAGATCGCGCCGGCGCTGGCCGTTGCCCGGCCGCAGCGCATCGACGATGTCGCACACGGCATGCACGACGTCGATGTTACGCATCTCGTTGCGGCCGCCGACATTGTACGATTCCCCGATCTTGCCCTCGCGGGCGACCAGCCGCAGCGCGTCGGCATGGTCCTCGACGAACAGCCAGTCGCGCACGTTCTCGCCCGTCCCGTAGACCGGAAGCGGCTT
>JBDHTH010000462.1:0-3312 GCA_039808545.1 Phreatobacteraceae bacterium
GATATCGGAGCCATCCTCGATATAGAGGCGGTTGACCTGCTTGCCGGCCTCGCCCGTCTGGATCGTGACGAGGGTGGAGCCGAGCATCTGCTCCGCGAAGGTCTTCACCTCCTCGACCGACTTGGCGAGGCGCACGCCGCCCTTCTCGCCGGCCTTGGCCTCCTTGAACTTGCCCTTGCCGCGGCCGCCCGCATGGATCTGCGCCTTGACGACCCAGAGCGGGCCGCCGAGCTCCTTGGCGGCCTTCTCGGCCTCGGCCGGCGAGAAGACGGCGATGCCGCGCGACACCGGCGCCCCGAAGGCCCGCAGCAGTTCCTTACCCTGATATTCGTGGATGTTCATGGGAAACGATCACCGTCTCGAGAAGCGAAAGAGGAGTTGGAAGCGCCGGGAGAAACCCGGCGCGCCGCCGAAGGGCCCGCTCAGGCGAATTCGGGGTTGATCTGCTTGCAGGCGTCGACGAGGCCCTGAACGGCCGCCACCGACTTCTCGAAATTCGCCTGCTCGCCCTTGTCGAGCGTCACCTCGACGATGCGCTCCACACCGCGCGCGCCGATCACCACCGGCACGCCGACATAAAGGTCCTTCACGCCATACTGGCCGGTCAGATGCGCGGCGCAGGGCAGCACGCGCTTCTTGTCCTTCAGGAAGCTCTCCGCCATCGCGATCGCCGAGGAGGCGGGCGCGTAGAAGGCCGAGCCGGTCTTCAGGAGGTTGACGATCTCGGCGCCGCCGTCGCGGGTGCGCTGCACGATCTTGTCGAGCTTCTCCTGCGTGGTCCAACCCATCTTCACGAGATCGGGCAGCGGAACGCCCGCGACCGTGGAGTAGCGCACCGACGGCACCATCGTGTCGCCATGGCCGCCGAGCACGAAGGCGGTCACGTCCTCGACCGAGACGTTGAACTCCTCGGCGAGGAAGTAGCGGAAGCGGGCCGAATCGAGCACGCCCGCCATGCCGACGACATGACTCTTCGGCAGGCCGCAGGCCTTCTGAAGCGCCCAGACCATCGCGTCGAGCGGGTTGGTGATGCAGATCACGAACGCCTTCGGCGCGTATTTACGGATGCCGGCGCCGACTTGGCTCATGACCTGCAGGTTCTTGCCGAGCAGGTCGTCGCGGCTCATGCCGGGCTTGCGCGGGAAGCCGGCCGTGACGATCACGACGTCGGCGCCCTCGATCGCCTCGTAGGAATTGGCGCCGACCAGTTTGGCGTCGAAGCCGTCGACCGGCGAGGACTCGGCGATGTCGAGCGCCTTGCCCTGCGGCGTGCCTTCCATGATGTCGAACAGAACGACGTCACCGAGCTCCTTGAGCCCGACCAGATGAGCGAGCGTGCCGCCGATCTGACCGGCGCCGACCAGAGCGATCTTGTTGCGTGCCATGGAAAGCCTGTCCTTGATTTCGGTCTACGAAGAAGGGTGCGGATACGGTCTATCAGAGGGATGCGCCAAAACGCACGTCGCGAGGGTCGTACCGAGTTTGTCGAGCGCCATCAAGGCGCTGGCGGGAAAGTCGGGCGGACCGCCGCCGCCCGGTTGCAGCAAGACCGGCCACAACGTGCCGAGGCATGGAAATGTCCTTCTACATCAGGATATTGACCAAATGACGACGATCCGCCCCGGAAGAGCTCCTATCCGGAAAATGACATGAGACAATTTTCAAAATTTGTAATTCGTAACGCGTTTTTTCCGATAACGCTCAGATTCTGCCGACGATCAGGCTGCGCAGCGCCGCCTTCACGACCGCGTCGAGCCGCTGCTGGAACTGCGCGCGCGCCATCGACTTGTCGGCCAGCATCGCGTTCGGATCGGTGAAGCGGTAGACCGCGTCGAAGATCAGGCGGAGCGCCCGCAGCCGGTTCGCGACCTTCAGCGTGCCCGATCCCAGCCCCTCCTCGATCACCCCCTCGAAGATCGCCGCCATGCGCCGGCGATGCGAGCGCGCGAGAGGCCGCGCCTTCGCGACCGCCTCGGCATAGATCGCGAACAGCGCCGGCTCCTGCTCGAGCCGGTCGCGCGAGGCGCCCGCATAGGTCGAGACGAGATGCTCCACCTTGTCGTCCGCCGGCGCCGGCCCGGCCGCGATATCGGCGAGCTGGCGCTCGACCCCGCGCAGCCATTCCTCGGTGAGCGCGTCGAACAGCGCTTGCTTGGACGCGAAATAGCGATAGACGTTGGCATGCGTCATCCCGGCCGCGGCCGCGATCGAGACCACCGTCGAGCGTCGCGCGCCGTGGCGCCTGACCTCCTCGGCCGCGATCGCCAGGATGCGCCCCGGAACGGTGTCGCGACTTCGCCGCATTTGCCGCGACTAAGCCATCGACCGGGCGACGCGCCGCCGGGCGATGGCGCGCGCGTCCGGATTTGCAGCCGCGCATTCGCGACGACGGATGCCGAAGGGAGAGCGATCGATGTCGCAACTATCCAATCTGCCGGTCACGGGCTTCGGCATCTTCGTCCTGGCCGTGCTCTTGCTCGTCATCATCGCGCTCTTCAAGGGCATCCAGACGGTCCCGCAGGGCTATAACTTCACGGTGGAGCGCTTCCGCCGCTACACCCATACGATGCCGTCCGGCCTCAACTTCATCGTGCCGTTCTTCGACCGCGTCGGCAGCCGCGTCAACATGATGGAGCAGGTGCTCGACGTCCCCTCCCAGGAGGTGATCACCAAGGACAACGCCACGGTCCGCGTCGACGGCGTCTGCTTCTACCAGGTGATGGACGCGGCGCGCGCCTCCTACGAGGTCTCCAACCTCCAGATCGCCATCCTCAACATCGTGATGACCAATATCCGCACCGTGATGGGCAGCATGGATCTCGACATGCTGCTCTCCCATCGCGACGAGATCAACGACCGCCTGCTGCGCGTCGTCGACCAGGCCGCCGCCGCCTGGGGCATCAAGGTCAACCGCATCGAGATCAAGGACATCGTGCCGCCGCGCGACCTCGTCGACGCCATGGCGCGCCAGATGAAGGCCGAGCGCGACAAGCGCGCCGTCATCCTGGAGGCCGAGGGCCATCGCCAGGCCGAGATCCTCAGGGCCGAGGGCGAGAAGCAGTCGCAGATCCTGGAGGCCGAGGGCCGCCGCGAGGCCGCCTTCCGCGACGCCGAGGCGCGCGAGCGCCTCGCCCAGGCCGAGGCCAAGGCGACCGAGCTCGTCTCGGCCGCCGTCGCGAGCGGCGACGTCGCGGCGCTCAACTACTTCGTCGCCGAGAAATACATGGGCGCGCTGCACGCCCTCGCGCAATCGCCGAACCAGAAGACGCTGATGCTGCCGGTCGACGCCGCCTCGGTGCTCGGCGCGCTCGG
>JBDHTH010000463.1:0-3312 GCA_039808545.1 Phreatobacteraceae bacterium
ACGACCGGGATGCCGGCCGCGTTGGCGCGCGCGATAGCGTCGGCCGAGCCCTCGACGAGCGCCACGGTCGCGGGATCGCGGACATAGCCGCTGTCGACATTGATCACGCCGTCGCGGTCGAGGACGAGGGCGGGGCGGCCGGCCGCATCGACGGCCGAGCCGGCCCGGTGCCAGCACCAGGCGCCGTCGACCAGCTCTCCGGTGAGGGCGATGGTCATGAGCGCCCCGGCGCGCCGTCCGCGCCGATATCCCAGTAGAGCCCGGCCATCAGCCCTAGCGCCTCGCGGACGAGGGCGGTCGGCACATGCTCGTTCGGAGCGTGCTGCGAACAGCCCGGATAGGAATGCGGCACCCAGACGGTCGGTAGCCCGAGAATGTCGGAGAACACGTCGTTCGGCAGGCCGCTGCCGAGATTGGGCAGGATCGCCGGCTTCTTGCCGGTCGAAGCTTGGATCGAGGCGGCCGCGAAACGCACCCAGGGATCGTCCGGATCGAGGCGGGTGGCATGGAACACCCCCTCGCGGGCCTGCACCACCTGCACCATGGGCAGCCCGGCGCGGTCGAGATGGGCGCGGATGGCGGGGAGGATCGCATCGATGTCGACGCCGACCACGAAACGGAGCTGGCAGCGCGCCCAGGCGCGCGGCGGAATGGCGTTGACGGGCGTCCTCGGATTGCCGGTCTCGTAGGCCAGCACCTCGAAATTGCACCAGCCGAACACCTTCTCGGCCGGCGTCAAGCCCGGCTCGCCCCACCAGGGCTCGATCTCGGGCGCGTCCGGCCCGCCATCGACGACGCAATCGGCGAGCGCGGCGCGGACATTGGCCGGGATGCCGTCCTTCGGGACGAGAGCCGGCACGCGGATCTGGCCGGTCGGCCCGACGATGGCGGCGATTGCATGAGCAAGCTGTATGCCGGGGTTCGAGATCAGCCCGCCCCAGTTGCCCGAATGATGGCCGCCGTCGCGCGCCTCGACGATCAGGTCGACGAGATAGCCGCCGCGCGCGCCGAGGAACAGCGTCGGGCGCTCGGCCGAGAGGCGTGGCCCGTCCGAGGCGATCAGCACGTCGGCCTTCAGGCGGTCCTTCTCGCGGGCCGCGATCTCGTGCAGGCCGGGCGAGCCGTTCTCCTCGCCCATCTCGACGAGGAACTTGGCGTTGAAGCCGAGGCGGCCCCGCTCGGCGATCACGGCGGCCATCGCGCTCGTGTCGATCAGGTGCTGGCCCTTGTTGTCGACGACGCCGCGCCCGTAGTAGCGGCCGTCCTTCTCCACCAGCGTCCAGGGCGAGAGCCCCTCGGCCCAGAGGTCGTCGAGGCCGCGGATGACGTCGCCATGGCCGTAGCCGAGCACGGTCGGCAGGGCCGGGTCCTCGATGCGCTCGGCGAACAGGAAGGGGCCGAGCGATTTCTCGTGGTGCCAGATCTCGCAGGTGAAGCCGAGCGTCTCGAGCTCGGGCCGCATCTCGCGTTCCAGATAGGCGAGGAGGGCGGGGCCGCGGTCCGGGTTCTGGCTCTCGGAGGGAATGGCGACGCGGCGCGCGAGGTCGTCGCGGTAGAGACCGTCATCGAAACGGGCGTGTGCGCGGGCAATGGCGCCTTCGCGGGTACCTGTCATGACGGGCTCCTTGTTCTTATGCGCCGGCCGCCCGGCCGATCGCCTCGATGACGCTTTCGGGCGAGGGCGGGGTGGTGGCCCCGCCGAGGCTCGCCGTGAAGGCCTCGCCCGTGACCGGGACGAGGCGCGGATCATAGTCGCAATAAAGCCCGATCGTCGGCCGCGCCAGCGCGCCGGCGAGATGGGTGATGCCTGAATCGAGGCCGACGACCAGCGCGGCCCGCCCGATCAGCGCCGCGACCTCGGCGAGCGTCATCCGCGGCGCGACGACGGCGCCGGGAATGGCGGCGGCGAGGCGCTCGCAGCGCGCCTTCTCGTCCGGGCTCGCCCAGGTGAGGACCGACGTCGTGCCCCGCGCCGCGAGGTCCGCGCCGACCGCGAGCCAGTTGGCTTCATCCCAGATCTTGGTCGGCCGGCTGGCGCCCGTCACGAGCACCGCATAGGGGGATGGCGGGGCGATGGGCGCGGCGGCGGCGACCGAAAGGTCGAAGCGCGGCGGCCCGGCGACCGCGTAGCCAAGGCTCAGCGCCGCCAGCGTGCGGTTGCGGGCGATCGCCGGCAGCGCGCGCGAGACCGCGTGGCGGCGGCCATAGAAGAGGCTCGCGAGCGGCTCGCGGATCGAGCGGCGGTCGTAGCCGTCGATCCTGATGCCGGCGGCGCGGGCGAGGAACGCGGACTTCACCAGGCCCTGGAGATCGATGACGCGGTCGTAGCGCCCGTCCTTCAACCCCTGGCGGAACGCCTGGAATTGCCGGCGCGCCTCGCGCGAGCGCCAGCTCTTGCGCCAGCGCCGCATCGCCACCGGCAGGATGCGCGCGACATGCGGGCTCATCGCCGGAATGCCGGCGAACGCCTCCTCGACCACCCAGTCGATCGTCGCGTCCGGCACGTTCGCGGCAATATCGGCCGCGACGGGCAAGGCGTGGATGACGTCGCCGAGCGAGGATGTCTTGACGAGAAGAATGCGCATCGCCGCGTCGATAGCGGTTCCGGAGCGGGCCGGGAAGGGGCGCCATTGCGCGTCCGGGCGCCAAGTGACAAGGAGGGGCAGCCATGATGCCGGAGGACGGGCGATGCAGATGGACGAACTCTTCCGCCGCGCCGAAGCGGCAGGCGCGCTGCTGAAGTCGCGCAAGGAGACTATCGCGGTGTCCGAATCCTCGACCGGCGGCCTCATCTCGGCCGCGCTCCTCGCGGTGCCGGGAGCTTCGGCGTATTTCCTGGGCGGGGCCGTCGTCTACACGACCACGGCGCGGCGCGAGCTGCTGGGCATTTCCGACGCCGCGATGGCCGGCCTGCGCTCGGCCAGCGAGCCATACGCGCAGCTCGCGGCGCGCACCGTCCGCGCGAAATTCGGGACGCATTGGGGGCTGGCCGAGACCGGCGCAGCCGGCCCGAGCGGCAACCGCTACGGGGACGCGGCCGGGCATTGCTGCATCGCGATCGCGGGGCCGCGCGACAGCGTCGTCACGCTGGAGACCGGCCGCGACGACCGCGGCGCCAACATGCGCGTCTTCGGCGAGCATGCGCTGGAGCTGCTGATCGCGGCGCTGAAGGCGTCCTAGGGTCACATCCGACCCTCGCCCTGCCTGCCAATCCCCGCTATAAGCCCGTCGCCCGCCCTTTCCGCGCCTTACGGGATGCCGATATGCCGATGCCGAAGACCGTTGCCGACCTGAAGATCAAGCTGTTCACGG
>JBDHTH010000464.1:0-3311 GCA_039808545.1 Phreatobacteraceae bacterium
GCGAAGTAGAGGGCCGTCAGCAACGGCAATTCCCAGGATCCGAGGTCGTCCGGCGGGAGGGCCGCCAGATAGCCGAGGCCGATCCAGACGCAGGCAAGGGCGCAGCAGGCGAGCCGCCATGCCGAGGGCCGCCGGCCGAGGCGCAGCCGCTCGGCCCGCATCCAGGGCGCGATGGCGGGCGCGAGCATGGCCGCGGCCATCACGGCGATGGCGGCGAGCTTGTCCGGCACGGCGCGCAGAATGGCGTAGAGCGGCAGCGCATGCCAAGGCCAGACGATGCGCGGCAGCGTGCCGTGATCCGCCGTCGACGGGGCCTCGCCGCCGGCGAGGAACCGCCCGATCGCCAGCGCGGCCAGGAGGCCGGCAAGGAGCACGGCCGCATGCCAGGCAGGGCGCCCGCGCCAGCGCGGTGCCTGCATCGCGGCCAGATCGGCGAGGAGCAAGCCGATCGCTAGCGCAGTCCAGAGCGCGGCCGGCACTGCCCCAAGACCCGGGCCAAGCGCGTCGAACGCGGACGGCCCGACGAGCGGCAAGCCATGCAGCACGCTCCCGGCCCAGAAGGCGACCTGCCCCCAGGGAATGACCAGCCCGAGAAAACTGCCCGCCTCGGCCACCCACCAGGCCGCCAGAAGGCCGAGCCAGGTCGCGACGCGCCAGCGCCCGAAGACGCCGTAATAGAGCGATACGCCGACATGGATGTAGAGCGCCAGATAGAAGCCCGACAGCACGGCTTCCCGCGTTCCCGGCGCGATCGCCGGGCCGAGAAGGCTCCATAGGACGAGCAGGAGGGCGATATCGGCGACGACCGAGCGATGAACCGGCTGCATGGCGTTCACGGCGCGGGCCAGCGCCAGGTGTCGAGCCGCGTCAGCGTCTCCGGTGACGGCTTATCGTCGCCCGCGTCCGCTAACACGTTGAGGAGCATCGATGCCGACAGGAGATAGGCGAATATGCCACTAGCGCGGCCCATCGGACGCGTCCCAATGCCCATCGCGCGCGAAGATCCGCCACAGATGCAGGATCGGCAAGAGCAGCGGCAGGCCGGAGACATAGACGGCGGCGATGCGCGTGAACCAGGGTGTCGTCGCGGAGGTGGCCAGGAATACGGCCGTGAGCGAGCCGACGACGAATGGCAGGAGGGCAATCCTCAGCCCCGCCCTCAGCTTCGCCTCGCCCAGGTCGCGATCGATCGGGGTGCCGACGAGAAGCTTCACGACGAGGCCCGACAGGCGCGCCAGCCCGACGATCCCGAGAATCGCGGCGGTACAGACCACGGCAAGGAACGCGAATACCGGCAGGGTCGCAAACGCGCCCGGCCCACGCAGGAAGGCCGACACGGCCGCGACGGTGGCCACGACGGCGAGGATCGCCAGATAGCCGATCACCAGCCAGGACGGCGCGACGACCGCCAGCGCCTCCAGGCCGAGCACTATTCTGTCGCCCCGCGAAGGCGCCACGCTTCCCACCGCTCCGCGCCCCTCCTCCGCCGCAGCCGTCTCGCGGCGCCGTCATCTTGCCGGATCGCGGCGTTTCGGCGAACGATAGGCGCCGACGATCCGAATCCCCGTATCGAGGCCGCGGCGATCCGCCGATCCTCGAGCGTGGCCAGCATAGCCCTGGAGATGTGACATGACCAAGGCCGCATCGGCCGCGCAGGATCTCGACGGCCGCGTCGCGGTCGTCACCGGCGGCACGCAGGGGCTGGGCGAGGCGGTGGCGCGGCTGTTCGCGGCGCGCGGCGCCGGCGGGCTCGTCATCTGCGGACGCAATGCCGGGAAGGGCGAGGCGGTCGCGGCCGAGATCACGGCCGAGGGCTGCCCGACGCATTTCGTGCTCGCCGACCTGACGCGGCTGGAGGATTGCCGCGCCGTCATCGCGGCGGCCGACGCCCGGTTCGGGCGCGTCGACGCGCTCGTCAACGCCGCCGCCTCGACGGATCGCGGCACCATCACGGATACGTCGCCGGATCTCTACGAGATGATCATGGCGCTCAATGTGCGGGCGCCGTTCTTCCTGATGCAGGATGCCATCAAGATCATGGAGCGCGAGGGGCGCGGCGGCACCATCGTCAACATCCTCTCGGTGTCGGCGCATGGCGGCCAGCCCTTCCTGACGCCCTATTCGATGTCGAAGGGCGCGCTTCTGACGCTCACCAAGAACGTCGCCTTCGCCAAGATGCGCGAGAAGATCCGCGTCAACGGCCTCTGCGTCGGCTGGATGGACACGCCGGGCGAGGACGCGATCGTGCGCCGCTACCACGGCAAGACCGATGGCTGGCTCGCCGAGGCCGAGGCCGGCCAGCCCTGGGGGCGGCTCGTGAAGCCGGACGAGATCGCGCGGGCCTGCCTCTATCTCTCGACCCCGGAATCCGGGCTGATGAGCGGCGCGATCATCGATTTCGCCCAGACCGTGACGGGCGCGCATGTCGCGGCGCCCATGCCAGAGGCTTGAGGATGGCTGAACCGACGCTCGATTTCGTCTCGATCGGCCGCTCCTCGGTCGACCTCTACGGCCAGCAGATCGGCGGCCGGCTGGAGGATATGGGGTCCTTCTCCAAGGCGGTCGGCGGCTGCCCGACCAATATCGCGATCGGCGCGGCGCGGCTCGGGCTGAAAAGCGCCGTCATCACCCGCGTCGGCGACGAGGCGATGGGCCGCTTCATCCGCGAGCAGCTCCAGCGCGAGGGCGTCGACACGCGCGGCGTGAAGACCGATCCGGAGCGGCTGACCGCGCTGGTGGTGCTCGGCGTGAAGGACGACAAGAGCTTTCCGCTGATCTTCTACCGCAGCGACTGCGCCGACGCGGCGCTCGACGAATCGGACATCGACGAGGCGCTGATCGCCGACGCCAAGGCCGTGATCGTCACGGGCACGCATTTTTCCCGCGAGAACTCCGACAAGGCGCAGCGCAAGGCGATCCGCATCGCCAAGCAGCATGGGCGCAAGGTGTGCTTCGACATCGATTTCCGGCCCAATCTCTGGGGGCTCGCCGGGCATGGCGCGGGCGAGGAGCGCTACATGCGCTCCGAGACGGTAAGCCGGCACCTGCAATCGATCCTGGCGGATTGCGACCTCGTGGTCGGCACCGAGGAGGAACTGCATATCGCGGCCGGCAGCGAGGATACGCTGGAGGCGCTGCGGATCGTTCGCGCCCTCTCCAAGGCGACGATCGTGCTGAAGCGCGGGCCGATGGGCTGCGTCGTCTATCCGGACGCCATTCCGGCCCGCATCGAGGACGGCATCAAGGGGCCGGGCTTTCCGGTCGAGGTCTACAACGTGCTCGGCGCGGGCGACGCGTTCTTCGCCGGCTTC
>JBDHTH010000465.1:0-3298 GCA_039808545.1 Phreatobacteraceae bacterium
TGACGGTATCGGCATCGAAGGGATGCGCGAGGGTCAGGCCGGCGCCGGCGACGAGCGCCGGCAGCAGGCCGGTCGCGAGCCCCGCCAAGCCGCTCGGCAGCATCGTCGTCAGGATCGCGTCGCGCGGGTCGAGCGACCAGGCCAGCGCCGTATCGAGGCCGATGGCGATCAGGGCGCGGTGGTTGCGGGCCACGGCACGCCAGGCGCCGTCGGCATTGTCGAAGGTGATCAGCGCCACATGGTCGGCCGGCTCTCCCTCGCGGCGCGTTGGCGCGGGACGGGTGACCGGCGCGCCGGGGCTAAACGCCTCGTCGAGCGGCACGGCGCCGGGCGGCAGGTCCGCGCCGAAGCTGAAGAGGAAGCGTACCGAGAAGACCGCACCGGCAACCCGCCGCAGCTCCTGGCCCCAATGCTCGTCCTCGACCCGGCCGGCGCCGATCAGCGCTCGCGCGCCGACCAGCCGCGCCAGATGCGCGAGGTCGGTCTCGGCCGCGCCTGTCGGCAGCATGGCGGGGATCATCCCGGCGCGGATGACCGCCAGCAGCGTGACGATCGTCTCGACAGCGTTCGGCATCTTGATCGCGACGACGCTGTCCGGCGCCAGATGAAAGCGCTGCAGCAGGCTGGCGAGGCGGTCGACCGCCTCGTCGAGCTGGCCATAGGTGAGCCGCAACGGCGGCCGGTCGGACCAGCGCGCCTTGTCGGCCGCGTCGGCGAGGATGCCGTCGGCGCGCTCGCTGGCGAGGATGGCCGTGATCAGCTCGTCGAGCGTGACGGGCGCGATCTCGTCCTCGCCTTCGATCGTCCGCCAGGGGCTCAGGATCATGTCGCTCAATTCCGATTCGCGGGGCCTGTCGCGCGCGGCCTCGGACGATCACTCGCCCGGCGATGGCGCCGCGTCAATTCGAGCGCGGCGACCACCACCAGCTTTCCAGAACATATCCGTAGAGGGAGCCGTTCGGCGGATGGGCGAGGTCCGTCTTGCGCACGACCCATTGCTCCGGCAGGTGGTAGAGCGGCAACACGTAGAAGCCCGATTGCAGGATGCGGTCGATGGTCCGGGCGGCCGCGACCAGCTCCTCGCGCGTCCTTGCGGCGACCAGCGCCGCGATGGCGGCGTCGAGCGCCGGGCTCTTCACGCCCATGTAGTTGCGGCTGCCGGGCTGGTCGGCGGCGGCGCTGCCCCAGTAGAAGGCCTGCTCGTTGCCCGGCGACAGCGAGTTCAGCCAGGTGAAGGGCATCATGTCGAACTCGAAGGCGTTGCGCCGGCGCTCGAACTGCGCCGCGTCGACGATGCGCACGCTCATCCGGATGCCGGCACGCTCGAGGCTGCGGCCATAGACGAGCGCGAGGCGCTCCTGCTCCTTGGTGAGCACCATCGTCTCGAACGCGAAGGGCTCGCCCTTGGCGTTGACGAGCGTGCCGTCGCGGATCGTCCAGCCGGCTGCGGCGAGCAGCGCCAGCGCCTTGCGGATCGGCGCGCGGTCGCGCCCGCTCGCATCCGTGCGGGGCGGCGCCCATTTGCCGTCCAGGATGTCGGCCCGCACGGCGCCGGGAAAGCGAGCCAGCAGGGCGCGCTCGGCGGGCCCGGCCGGCCGGCCCGTCGCGGCAAGCTCGGAGCCTTCGAAGAAGCTCGTCGTACGGCGATAGGCGCTGAAGAACAGGTTGGCGTTGATCCATTCGAAGTCGAACAGACAGCCCAGCGCCTCGCGGACCCGGACATCGGCGAAGATCGGCCGGCGGGTGTTGAAGACGAAAGCCGAAATGGGCTTCGGCAATTCGTAGCTGAAGGCCTCCCGCTTCAGGCGGCCGTCCTGCATGGCGGGAAAGTCGTAGGCGGTGCGCCAGCGCGCGGGATCGTCCTCGACGCGCAGGTCGTAGAGGCCTTTCTTGAAGGCCTCGAACATCGTGTTCGTGTCGCGATAATAGTCGAATCGCTGCTCGTCGAAATTGTGCAGGCCGCGATTGACCGGAAGGTCGCGCCCCCACCAGTCTGGGTTCTTCTTCAGGAGGATGCTTTCGCCGGGCTTCACTTCGGCGACGAGGTAAGGGCCGGAGCCGACTGGCGGCTGAAAGGTCGTTTCCTCGAAGGTCCCGATATCGACGAGATGGGCCGGCAGTACCGGCATCAGCCCGAGGATGAGCGGCAATTCGCGATCGTCGCGGTCCGCGAGGTCGAACCGCACGCCGTTGCCGTCGACGACCTCGGCCGCGAGGACCTTCCGATAGAAGGTGCGATGGTTGGGGCGGCCCTTGTCGCGCAGGAGCTGCCAGGAAAAGATCACGTCGTTCGGCGTGATCGGCCGTCCGTCCGAGAAGCGGGCGCGCGGATGGATGCGGAACGTGACGCTGCCATGATCCGGCGCGAGCTCGATCGTCTCGGCGATGAGGCCGTAAAGCGTGAACGGCTCGTCGTAGCTGCGCACCATCAGGCTTTCGAAGACGAGGTTGCGGATGGCCGAAGGCGCATTGCCGCGCACGATGAAGGGGTTGAGGCTGTCGAAGCTGCCGAGCGCCGCCAGGACGAGGCGGCCGCCCTTGGGCGCCTCAGGGTCCGCATAGGGAAAATGGGTGAAGCCGGGCGGCAGCGCGGGCATGCCCAGCATCGCGATGGCGTGCTGCGGCTCCGCGCGCGGCGCCCCGGCCGAAGCGAGGAAAAGCGCGATCGCGAAAGCGGCGAGACGGGCGAGGCGCGCGAGAATCAGCATGGCGAGAGGGCTCGGGCGAGCGGCGCTCGGACCGCGCCGGACGCTACGCCATGGCGCATGGGCGGCCGCGATCTCGGGAATGAGCGGCTTTGCTGCACCACGATCAGGCTTTCCGCGTTTTCGACCGGCCAGTGTTGCCGAATCGGGCTTGACCTTGATGGCCGAAGATATCACACGTCGCAACGCATCAGCCGACTGCTCGTGTCGCGTCACGGTGATGCCGCATTTCGCGCCGACACCTCGGGATGAATTGCGGCGCAGCCGTCAGTGGGAAGACAGGCAAGTTGCCGGAGTCGGCCGCGCGTCGCGCGATCTGCGCCGCGTCTGGTTGGGATTTCGCTCAATTGAGCGCAACGATTAGGGAACTCGATCCGATGACGATTGTAACCTCCTCGCGCGGCGCCGCTCCGCGGTCGCTCGGCACGAAGCTGGCGACGCTTGCAGGCGCGGCCGCGCTGACCGTCGCGACGCTCGGTGCCGCCGAGGCGCAGCAGCCGCGCCCGGCTGCCCCGGCGCCAGTGCCGGCTCCGGGAGCCGTGCCGGCCCCCGCGCAGCCCCATCCCGGCGTCTCGCAGGCGATCCAGACTCCG
>JBDHTH010000466.1:0-3290 GCA_039808545.1 Phreatobacteraceae bacterium
GACAGGCGCCCGAGCAAGGCAGCCGTGGGGCTGCTTTCGGCACGCTCCACCTTGTTGATCATCGCGACCGAGACACTGGAGCGATCGGCAAGGGCTTGGAGCGTCCAGCCGCGCGCCTCCCGCTCGGCGCGGATGCGCTGGCCGAGGCGCTTGTCGAAATCGGTCGTCATGAGGCGATCGCCGCTTGAATATCAGATAGGATATTCAATTCTAATATATGAAAACAGATAAAGACAATCGGATCTGAGACCAATCGACATTGGCCTAGGACCGGTCTTTGGGACCGGTCTTTTTGTCGTCATGGCCCGGTTTATCCGGGCCATCCACGTCTTGCGGCGCCGGTTACTCGCCCAAAGCCGCTTACCATGCGCTCGACACGAAGCAGGACACTGCTCGATCGCAGGCACAAAGTCGTGGATGGCCCGGATAAACCGGGCCATGACGAGAGACGAGCCGAGCTTCAATTCGAAGGTCGATCGGGCCTACCCAAATCGCTCCCGCGCGCCCTGCGCGGCCTCGACGATCAGCGCGATCAGCTCGGAGACGCGGCGCAGGGCGCGCTGCTCCTCATGGGCGACGATCCAGTAGGCGCGGCGGAACTCTATACCCGGCAGGATCGGCACGAGGTCGCGGTATTGGCGCGCCGCGTAGTCGTGCAGAACGCCGATGCCGGCATCGGCCCGCACCGCCTCGAGCTGGCCGACCACGCTGGCGCATTCGAAGCGGCTCCGCACCAGCGCGGCGAGCTCGCCCGCATAGTCGAGGGCCGGCGAATAGACGAAATCCTGCACATAGGTGACGAGCGTGCGGCCGGCGAGGTCCGCCTTGCTCTCGATCGGTCCGGTGCGCGCCAGATAGGCCCGCGAGGCGTAGAGGCTCAGCCGGTAGTCGGTGAGCTTGCGTGCGAAGAGCCGCCCCTCCTCGGGCCGCGCCAGGGTGATCGCGATATCGGCTTCGCGCTTCGACAGCGAGAAGACACGCGGCAGCGGCACGAGCTGGATCGTCAGGTCGGGGTGCTTCTCGGCGAAGCGGCCGAGGAGCGGCGCCAGGAAATAGGTGCCGAGCCCGTCCGGCGCGCCGATGCGCACCGTGCCGGCGAGCGCGAGATCGGTCTCGCCGAGCATCGCCTGCGCCTTGAGCATCTCGCTTTCGACCCGCTCGGCGATCTCCACCAGGCTCTCGCCGGCCGCGGTCGGCACGCAGCCGGTGGTGCGGCGCTCGAACAGCATGGTGCCGAGCTGGTCCTCCAGCGCCGTCAGGCGGCGGCTCACCGTCGCATGGTCGAGCCGCAGCCGGCGCGCCGCCGCGAGGATCTGCCCGGTGCGGGCGATCGCCAGGAAGATGCGCAGGTGATCCCAGTCCACCGGGTCCCTCGTACTCGAAAAAGCGCGGAACGGATGCGAGAATTTGCCGCTTGATGTGTGACAATCAATGAGGACTATGGCGCAAAGTCAAACTCGGATCGGGAGGAAAGCGATGCGCGAGATCGGGCATTTCATCGGCGGCAAGCATGTGAAGGGCAAGTCCGGACGGACGAGCGACGTCTTCGAGCCGATGACCGGCGACGTCACGGGCCGGGTCGATCTCGCCAGCGCCGCCGAGGTGCGGGCCGCGGTCGAGAACGCCAAGGCGGCGCAGCCGGCCTGGGGCGCCACCAACCCGCAGCGCCGCGTGCGCGTTCTCCAGAAGTTCATCGAGCTGGTCGCCCGCGACAACGACGCGCTCGCCGAGCTGCTCGCCCGCGAGCACGGCAAGACCATTCCGGACGCCAAGGGCGACATCCAGCGCGGCATCGAGGTGATCGAGGTGTGCCTCGGCGCGCCGCATATGATGAAGGGCGAATTCACGGACGGCGCCGGCCCGAACATCGACGTCTATTCGCTGCGCCAGCCGCTCGGCGTCGTCGCCGGCATCACGCCGTTCAACTTCCCGGCGATGATCCCGCTGTGGAAGATCGGCCCGGCGCTCGCGGCCGGCAACGCCTTCATCCTGAAGCCCTCGGAGCGCGATCCGGGCGTGCCGATGCGCATCGCCGAGCTGTTCATCGAGGCCGGGCTGCCGGCCGGCGTGCTCAACGTCGTCAACGGCGACAAGGAGGCGGTCGACGCCATCCTCGACGATCGCGACATTTCGGCGGTCGGCTTCGTCGGCTCGACGGGGATCGCCGAGTACATCTATGCGCGCGGCTGCGCGGCCGGAAAGCGCGTGCAGTGCTTCGGCGGCGCGAAGAACCACATGATCATCATGCCGGACGCCGACATGGACCAGGCGGTCGACGCGCTGATCGGCGCCGGCTACGGCGCGGCCGGCGAGCGCTGCATGGCGATCTCGGTCGCGGTGCCGGTCGGCGAATCGACCGCCAACCGGCTGGTCGAGAAGCTGGTGCCGCGCGTCGAGAGCCTGAAGGTCGGCCCCTCCACGGATGGCAGCGCCGATTTCGGCCCGCTCGTCACCCGCGCCCATCTCGACAAGGTGAAGTCCTATGTCGATCTCGGCGTGAAGGAAGGCGCCGAGCTGCTGGTCGACGGCCGCGGCTTCAAGATGCAGGGCTACGAGAACGGCTTCTACATGGGCGGCTGCCTCTTCGACAAAGTCACCAAGGACATGCGGATCTACAAGGAAGAGATCTTCGGGCCCGTCCTCTCGGTGGTGCGCGCCAAGACCTATGACGAGGGGCTCAGCCTCGCCAACGACCACGAATACGGCAACGGCGTCGCGATCTTCACGCGCGACGGCGACGCGGCGCGCGACTTCGCCTCCAAGGTGCAGGTCGGCATGGTCGGCATCAACGTGCCGATCCCGGTGCCGATCGCCTACTACACCTTCGGCGGCTGGAAGCGCTCGGGCTTCGGCGACCTCAACCAGCACGGCCCGGATGCCTTCCGCTTCTACACCAAGACCAAGACGGTGACGTCGCGCTGGCCGTCCGGCATCAAGGACGGCGCCGAATTCGTCATCCCGACGATGCGCTGATGCGGGCCCTTCGCCTCGCCTTCGCCCTCGCGCTCGCGGCGACCGCCGCGGGCTGCGAGGGCACGTCGCGTTTCAGCGCGCCCGAGCGCCCGGCCCCGCGCGCCGAGCGTCCCGATCCGCTGATGCCCGCCCCGACCGGCCAGGTGGAGCAGCAGGAGCTGCCGCCGCCGAAGCCTTAGATCGCGCTACGCTCTGATCGATCCCAAAGCAGTCTCTGGAGCCGCCATGGCCGAATATCGCCTCTACTGCTTCGGGCAGTCCGGCAACGCCTACAAGGTCGCGCTGATGCTCGCTCTGTGCGGCGCCGACTGGGAGCC
>JBDHTH010000467.1:0-3290 GCA_039808545.1 Phreatobacteraceae bacterium
CCGAAGGTGGTCATCAAGGAATATGTCGACGTTGCCGCCGCCTTCGTCGACCGCGAGGAGACCGGCATGGTCAACGCCGTCCTCGACGGCCTCGGCCGCCTCTGGCGCGCCGAGGAATTCGCGCACTGAGGCAAGCCCCGCGCGGACCGCCATCGCGTGAGCTTACTTGAGGCCAATCGACATTCGATCTGGTTCCGGCCTTTCGTCCGTCATGCTCGGTTTATCCGGGCCATCCAGGTCTTTCGACGTCAATCGCCGGCTCTGGTTCATCGCATCCACCCCTGAAACAGCGCCAAAGCGCCTTGCTCAGACCTAGCCGATCGCCCCGCGCAAGGCCGCGCCGAGATCATCGCTCACGCCTTGTCAGCCTTGCGCGTCGCTTGGTTGCGCGGCCGGGGCGGCGGCGCGATCATGAGGCTGATTGAGCAAGGGATTCCCCTCGGCCTCCCGGCCGGGCCTCTCGCCGAGGTCTAGGCTCTCCAGTATCCCCGAAAATTCGCATCGGAAGCCTGCCGCGCCGAGCGGCCGCGCGAAGCGCGCTCCGGCGGCTGCCGCCCAGATCCAGGGAGTGACATGCGTTGAACAATATGGAACTGACCCTCCGCCTTCTCCTCGCGGCGCTCGCCGGCAGCCTGATCGGCATCGAGCGCGAGCGGCTGCTCTGGGCCGCGGGCCTCCGGACCCACATGCTGGTTGCGGTCGGCGCCTGCCTGATCATGATCGTGTCGAGCTACGGCTTCGCCGAGGTGCTCGCCAAGGACCATGTCGTGCTCGATCCCTCGCGCGTCGCCGCGCAGGTCGTCTCCGGCATCGGTTTTCTCGGCGCCGGCACGATCCTGTTTCGTGGCGAGGTGATCCGCGGCCTCACGACGGCCGCCAGCCTGTGGGCCGTCGCGGCGATCGGCCTTGCGGTCGGCGGCGGCCTCTATGTCGCGGCGATCGCCACGACCGCCATCGTGCTGCTCATCCTCGGCGGGCTGAAGCCGCTGGAGGCGCGCTTCCACGAGCGGCGGCCGCTCAGCAATCTGCGGCTGGAGGTCGAGCAGGGCAAGATCGATATCGACGCGATGCGCGATATCGCCGGCCTGCGCGCCGGCCGCCTGCGGCAATTCGTCGTTCAGCGCGGCTCGCAGGAGGGGCGCGACGAGATCCTCATCGCCTTCGCGCGCCTTTCCAAGGAGGCGCTCGACGACATCGCCCGCAAGCTTGAGGCGGCGCCCGGCGTCATCAAGGTCGAGCAGATGTGACCGGGCGCCGCTCGCCGGAGCGCGGAGACCGCATGTTGCCGTTTCAATTGGCGAGCAGCACCTTCTGAATCTCTGCGGCGGGATGTCCCGTCAAGGTCTTCGGTATCTCGGCGGCGATGAGGTCGACGACCTCGCGATGCAGCGATTTGCGCATCTCGCCGAGGACGAGCGGCGACGCGGCCAGAACGAGCGAGCCGAACTCCCGGCGATGCGCCATATGATAGAGCCGTTCCGCAACCTCGGCGGCGAAGCGCTCCTTGGCGACCCGATGCCAATCGGTATCGTCGACCGCGCTGCGATGCGGGCTCGGCCCGTCATGAAAGCGGCCCGGCCTGTCGGAGCCTTGCGCATGCGTCGGCGGATTCTCGACCCGCAGCTCGAACATTACCTTCAGCCGGGGCTGCAGCGCGTCACCCTCGTTTCTCAAGAAGAAAGCCTTCTCGCCATCCGCCACGACGACGCAGGTGTCACGCCTCAACGTAAGATTAGCCATTCCGTCTTTCCTCTCCGGAAAAATCTCTCCGGGAGCAATGCGGTCGGCGGCAGGCGTGTTCCGGGGCGAAGCCGATCAGGCCGCCCGCGCGATCATCGCGGCGCCGATCCAGCGGTCGAGATCGGCGCGGGCGCGGTCGGTCAACGCCTGCTTCTTCGCCTGCGCCTTCTCGCTGCCCTTCAGCCGCTTGCCCTCCGCGTTGCGCGGCGCGCTCTCGAGCGGCGGAAAGAGGCCGAAATTCACGTTCATCGGCTGGTAGGAGCGGGTCGCGCCCTCGATCGTCGTCACATGTCCGCCCGTGATGTGGTTGAGGAGGGCGCCGAGCGCTGTCGTCGCGGGGGGCGGGTCGAGCGGCCGGCCGAGCCGTTCCTGCGCCGCCGCGAGCCCGGCGAACAGGCCGACGGCCGCGCTTTCCACATAGCCCTCGCAGCCGGTGATCTGGCCGGCGAAGCGCAGCCGCGGCATCGCCTTGAGCCGCATCTGCGCGTCGAGCAGGACCGGCGAATTGAGGAAGGTGTTGCGGTGGATGCCGCCGAGCCGCGCGAACTCGGCCCCTTCCAACCCCGGAATCATGCGGAAGATCCGCGTCTGCTCGCCATGCTTCAGCTTGGTCTGGAAGCCCACCATGTTGAACAGCGTGCCGAGCTTGTTGTCCTGCCGGAGCTGCACTACCGCATAAGGCTTCACGTCCGGCTGGTGCGGGTTGGTGAGGCCGACCGGCTTCATCGGGCCGTGACGCAAGGTCTCAGGCCCGCGCTCCGCCATCACCTCGATCGGCAGGCAGCCGTCGAAATAGGGCGTGCCCTCCCATTCCTTGAACTCGGTCTTGGCGCCGCTGTTCAGCGCCTCGACGAAGGAGAAATAGGTGTCGCGATCGAGCGGGCAGTTGATGTAGTCGGCGCCCGTGCCGCCGGGCCCGGCCTTGTCGTAGCGCGACTGGAACCAGGCCTTCGACATGTCGATCGACTCGAAATGCACGATCGGCGCGATGGCGTCGAAGAAGGCGAGAGCGTCCTCGCCCGTGATGCCGCCGATCGCCGCCGCCAGGGCGGGCGAGGTGAGGGGGCCTGTCGCGATGATCACCGAGGACCAGTCCGCCGGCGGCAGACCCGCCACTTCGCCGCGCTCGATGCTCACAAGCGGATGGGCTTTAAGCGCCGCCTGCACGGCATCCGAGAAGCCGTGCCGGTCGACCGCCAGCGCGCTGCCGGCCGGCACCTGGTGGGCGTCGCCGGAGCGCATGATCAGCGAGCCGAGCCGCCGCATCTCCTGATGGATGAGGCCGACCGCGTTGAGATTGGCATCGTCCGAGCGGAACGAGTTCGAGCAGACGAGCTCGGCCAGCCCCTCGGTCTGGTGCGCCTCGGTCATCCGCACGGGGCGCATCTCGTGAATGACGACGGGCACGCCCGCCTGGGCGATCTGCCAGGCCGCCTCGCTGCCCGCGAGGCCGCCGCCGATGACGTGAATGGGTTCGATCATGCGGCCGAGCCTATAATGCATGGCGGCGAAAAGGGGAAACCGCCTCGCACTGCCGTGTCGCGCGCCCA
>JBDHTH010000468.1:0-3284 GCA_039808545.1 Phreatobacteraceae bacterium
CGCGGATGCGGGCGCGGCCTCGGTCAGAATTCACGACGTCGATGCCGGCAAGGCGGCGGAGCTTGCGGCGCGCGTCGCGAAGGCGTTTCCGGACTGCGCGGTGACGGCCGGGCCGATCGACCTGGCGGGCTGCGACACGCTCGTCAATGCGAGCCCGACCGGCATGACGCCGGGCGACGGCGCGCCGCTCGATGTGGCGCTGCTGAGGCCGGAGCTCGTCGTCGTCGACATCATCATGAAGCCCGAGGTGACGCCGCTGCTGCAAGCCGCGCGCGCCGCCGGCTGTCGGGCGCTCGGCGGCAAGACGATGCTGAACGGGCAGGCCTCGGAAATCGCCCGCTTCTTCGGCGTGGAGCGCTGAGACCATGCAGTTCTTCGTCGCGGTCGGCGACAAGGCCGAGTTCCAAAAGACGATCCGCGAATCCGATCTTCTCGCCTTCTCGGAGATCACGGGCGACCGCGATCCGATCCATGTCGACGAGGCCTATGCGGCGAAAAGCGTCTTCGGCAAGCGCATCGCGCATGGCGCGCTCGTCATGGGGCTTTTGTCGACCACCGCTTCGATGATCTCGCGGCGGGCGGTGGAGCGCGGCGCCAAGGGCGTGTCGGTGTCGCTCGGCTACGACAAGATCCGCTTCCTGAAGCCCGTCTTCATCGACGACACGCTGACCGCGACCTACGAGATCGAGAGCATCGATGCCGAGAAGGGGCGCAGCCTGTCGCGCATCGCGGTCGTGAATCAGCATGGCGAGACCTGCCTCGCGGGCACGCATGTGATGCGCTGGCTGCCGCCCGCCGAGGCCGCATGAGAGATCTCGCGGGCCGGCTCGACCTCTGCTCGATCAACACCGCGACGCTCGGCCACCGGGCGCCGATCGCAGGAATCATCGAGGATGTCGCACGCGCCGGATACGGAGCGATCTCGCCCTGGCGACGGGAGATCGAGGGCGAGGACGTGCCGGCGGTGGCACGGCGGATCCGGGATGCGGGGCTCGTGCTGAGCGGCTATTGCCGCAGCACCTATTTTCCGGCCGCGAGCGTCGAGGGCGCGGACGCGGCGATTGCGGACAATCGCCGCGCCCTGCGCGATGCCGCGATCCTCGGCGCGCCCTGTTTCGTGCTGGTGGTCGGCGGCTTGCCGGCCGGCTCGCGCGATCTCGGCGCTGCGCGCCGGCAGGTGCGCGACGGCATCGCGGCGCTGCTCGAGGAAGCGCGTGCGCTTGGCGTCACGCTGGCGCTGGAGCCGCTGCATCCGATGTATGCGGCCGACCGCTCCTGTCTTGCCTCGCTCGGGGAGGCGCTCGATATCTGCGACGCGCTCGATCCGGATCTTGCGGGCGGCATCGGCGTCGCCATCGACGTCTACCATGTGTGGTGGGACGCGAGCCTCGCGGCGGGCATCGCCCGCGCGGGCCGGACGGGCCGGATCGCGGCCTTCCATGTCTGCGACTGGCTGGTGCCGACCAAGGACATGCTGCTCGACCGCGGCATGATGGGCGACGGCGTCATCGACATCGCGGGCATACGCCGGCAGGTCGAGGCGGCGGGCTTCGCCGGAAAGATCGAGACCGAGATCTTCTCGGCGGCCGACTGGTGGCGCCGGCCGCATGCGGAAACGCTGCGCGTCTGCGCCGAGCGGCTGCAAACCGTATGTTGAGGGCATGATGGGCGAGACGGGACGGACATTGCCGGCCGGCGAATACTGGTACGAGGATCTGGAGCCGGGCGACACCTATGAGACCGGCAAGATCGTCGTCACGGAAAGCCATATCGTCGGCTTCGCCGGCCTGTCGGGCGACCTCTTCGACGTTCATATGGACGACGAGTTCGCGCGCGAGCAGGGCTTTCCGGGCCGGATCGCGCATGGGCTGCTCGGCCTCTCGATGGCGGACGGGTTGAAGAACCGCTCCTCGGTGCGGATCATGGGCATCGCCTCGCTCGGCTGGAACTGGAAGTTCAAGGGGCCGATCATCGCGGGCGACCGGATCGGCGTGCGCGTCACGGTCGCGGGCAAGCGAGTATCCAGCAAGGGGCAGGGGATCGTCACCCTCGGCTTCACGGTGACGAAGCAGACCGGCGCGGTCGTGCAGGAGGGCGAGACCTTCCTGCTGACGCGCTTCCGGCCGAAAGCGGAATGAGCGCGCATGCCCATTGTCAATTCCTGCCGAGCGATTAACCTCGCATCCGAGCGGCACAAAGAAGAAGGAAGCCTTTTTCACTCTCGATTTGGATCGATCCAACAAATCAATCCGACAAAGAGCGCCGGATCAGCCGGCGCCGCAAGCGAATGATCGTCGTCATCGGAACTTGAGACGGCCGCAAAGGCGGTCCGCGCTAAACCCTGGGAGGAAGACTATGGCGAATGAACTCGGTTGGATGAACCGCCGCGACCTCGCGAAGCTGCTCGGCATCGGCGGCGCCGCGATCGTCGCGGGCCTGCCGGAGCGCGTGCATGCGCAGGCGAAGAAGAACACGCTGGTGATCGGCATCGACATCTCGGACACGATCACGCTCGATCCGGCTCGCCAGGCGCAATACACCCCGCCGATGTCGCTGCTCGCCGCCTACGACATGCTCGTGACGATGAGCCCGGGCGACTACATCAACATCAAGCCGCAGCTCGCCACCAAATGGGAGCGCACACCGGACGGCAAGGGCTGGCGCTTCACGCTGCGCGAGGGCGTGAAATTCGCCTCCGGCAACCCGATGACGGCCGAGGACGTGAAGTGGTCGATGGACCGCGTGCTCTATCTCGGCGACCAGACGTCGCAATATATCAGCCACGTCCAGGGCACGAATATCGTCGACGCCAAGACGATCGACATCGTCCTGAAGGACCCGACGCAGCCGCTGCTCACCATCATCGCGGCGCCCGGCTTCCCGGTCTATGACAGCAAGCTGCTGCAGCAGCATGGCGGCGACGCGAGCCCGGAAGCCAAGACCAAGGACAAGGCGACCGCCTGGCTGAACGAGAACTCGGCCGGCTCCGGCGCCTACAAGCTCGTCCGCTGGGAGCGCAACGCGCAGATCCAGTTCGTGCGCAACGACAATTACTGGAAGGGCAAGCCGCCCTTCGAACGCGTCATCATCCGCCATATCTCGGACAGCGCGGCGCAGCTCCTGGCGATCCGGCGCGGCGACGTCGACATCGCGTTCAACCTGATCCCCGAGCAGGTCGCGACGCTGAAGGGCGACAAGGACGTGCGGCTGGAAGGCCTCACCAGCCTCGACTTCGTCTACATGGCGCTGACCGAGAACCCGGAATTCAACAAGGCGCTCGGCGT
>JBDHTH010000469.1:0-3282 GCA_039808545.1 Phreatobacteraceae bacterium
GCGGCATACCGGCTCATCGCGTCGCGGAAGACCTCCGGCCGGTCGATCACCGAACGGGCATAGTCGTAGAGGCGCGGCGGCAGCAGGAACGGGTAGAGCGCCGCGAAATTCGCTGCGAGCGGGCGCAGATAGGGATGGGCGAGCGCCCGCCAGCCGCTTGTCGGCTCCCCGGCCGCCATGAAGGCGATGCCGCAGGCCATGCAGTTGGCGCGGCTGCGGTTCGGCCCGGCGCAGAGCGCGCCGTCGGTCGTCTCGAGCGAGGAGTTGTTGAGGCAGAGATTGAAGAAGTCCGTGAGCGTCGCGAACAGCGGAATCTTCAGCCGCGACGCCACCTTCGGCAGCGCCACGGTGTGCTGGGCGAGATGGCAGATATGGACGAGGTCGGGCTCAAGCTCGCGGAGGATGCCTTCCAGGATCGGCTCGAGCTCCGGCTGGTTGTAGCTGTGGTGGGGGGCGACCTCGGGAAGGCGGGTGCGGTCGATCCGCAGGACCGGGATGCCGTCGATCTCGTAGCGGTCGATCGGCTCGGCCTGCGGCGCCTCGTCCATCGGCCGCGCCGCCACGACCGTGACGCGGTGGCCGGCATCGCGGAACTGGCGCGCGAGGATCCGCGTATAGGCCTCCGTCCCATAGAAATGGTCCGGATAGTAGATATGCACGAAGAGCGCGATATGCAGCGGCTTCGGCAGGTCGGCGGCCGGGGCCGATCCCGCGTCGGTCGCGAGAGGCTGGGCGTGGCCCATCAGGAAGCGAGCATCACGAGCAAACGGGGTGCCTTGGAACGAGGTATTTTGGAAACGGTGCCATCATCGAAATTGTCCGTTGCGCGTAGCGCGTACGCCAGGCGCGCGCAAGGGCCGACGGCTTCAGGCCTCACGCCCGGTTGCCGGCGCCCCAACGCCAGAAATCGTTGCCTTCCGCCCGATAAAGCCCCGCGAGGACCATGTCGTGCACCTCGCTGGCGCCGTCGACGAGGCGGGCCGCGCGGGCGTAGCGGTAGATCCATTCCAGGATCGTGTCCTTGGAATAGCCGCGCGCGCCGTTGAGCTGGATCGCGACGTCGGCGGCCCGGTGCAGCGTGTCGGCGACATGCACCTTGGCGAGCGAGACCTCCTTGCGGGCGCGCTCGCCCTGGTCGAGCATCCAGGCGGCGTGCATCACCAGCAACCGGCCGATCTGGATGTCGCGTGCCACCTGGCCGAGCTTGATCTGCACGCTCTCGCGGTCCGCGAGGCGGACGCCGAAACCGGTGCGCTCCGCGATGTAGCCGCTGGCGATCTCCATGCAGCGCTTGGAGAGGCCGAGCCAGCGCATGCAATGCGTCAGCCGGGCCGGGCCGAGGCGGATCTGCGTGACCTTGAAGCCGTCGCCCGGCTGCATCAGCACGTTCTCGTCGGCGACCTCCAGCCCGTCGAAGGCGAGCTCGCAATGGCCGCCATGCTCCTCCGGCCCCATGATGCCGATCTTGCGGACATTCTCCCAGCCGGGCTGGTCGCGGTGGAACAGGAAGGCCGTGAGGCCGCGCTTGGGATCATCCGAGGTGCGAGCGATCAGGATGAAATGATCGGCGACGCCGGCGCCGGTCGCGAACCATTTGCGCCCTGTTATCACCCAGCGGTCGCCCTTGCGCTCGGCGCGGGTGCGGATCATCGAGGGGTCGGAGCCGCCGCCGGGCATGGGCTCGGTCATCGTGAAGCAGGAGCGCACCTTGCCCTCCACGATCGGCCGCAGCCAGCGCTCCTTCTGCGCCTCGGTGCCGACCTTGGCGAGGATGTTCATGTTGCCGTCGTCGGGCGCCGCGCAGTTGAAGGCGACGGGGCCGAAGATCGAGCGGTTGGCCTCCTCGTACATCGCGGCCCAGCCGACATGCGGCAGGCCCATGCCGCCCCATTCCGTCGGCGCCTGCGGCGCCCAGAGGCCGGCCGCCTTCGCCTTGTCGTAGAGCTTGCGCAAGAGGTCGACCCGGATGTTCTCGTGCTTGTCGTAGTTTTCCGGGTCGGTCTCGAGCGGCATCACCTCGGTTTCGACGAAGGCGCGCGTGCGGCGCCGGATATCCTCGATCTCGGGCGGAAGCGTGAATTCCATGATGCGTGTCCCTGTATTCCTGAGGTTGAGACCGCTTTGACCCTTCGCGCAGTTCGCCGCGAAGGGAGCGGACTCTATGGCTCCCGGAGGCCGCTCAGCATGCCGCCGTCGACGAGCATCGTCGCGCCCGTGATGTAGCGACCCGCATCGCTCGCCAGCAGCAGCAGCACGCCGTCGAGATCCTCCTCGCGGCCGAAGCGATGCATCGGCACCAGCGCGGCGAGCTTCTGGCCCTCCGGACCCGACAGATAGGCCTCGTTGATCTCGGTGACCACCCAGCCGGGCGCGATCGCGTTGACGCGGATGTCGCGCCTGGCGAGCTCCAGCGCCATGGCGCGGGTGAGCTGGATCACGGCCGCCTTGGAGACCGCATAGGCGGCGACGCCCTTGCCGGCGCCGTAGCCGAGGAGCGAGGCCGTGTTGACGATGCTGCCCGGCTTGCCGGCCGCCGCGAGGCGCTGCGCCACCGCCTGACCCCAGAACCAGACAGCGTCGAGATTGACGTCGAGCACCTGCCGCCAATGCTCCGGGCTCGCCTTGAGCACGCTGGCGGTCGGTGCGATGCCGGCATTGGCGCAGAGTATGTCGACCGTGCCGAGGGCCGCCTCGACCGCGTCGAGCGCCGGCGCGATGGCCTCGCGGTCGACCACGTCGGCGGCAATCGCAACGGCGCGGCCGCCCTCGGCGCGGATCGCCGCGGCGAGCTGCTCGATGCGCTCGCTGCGGCGGGCAACGAGCGCCACGGCGGCGCCGTTCGCCGCCAGCACCCGCGCGAAGCGCGCGCCGATGCCGCTCGAGGCGCCTGTCACCAGCGCCGTCCGGCCCGAAAGCGAGAAGAGATCCGCCGCCCGCATGCCGCCTCCCTTACGTTCTTCCGGCAGCATAGAGCGATGCGCAGGCTGCCGGGAAGGCCGTGCTGGCCGCGCCGCGGTCCGCGCGCTAGGCTCGCGGCGCGCAAATGGATGGAACGGCCATGCACGAGGACGAGCACGACGATCACGATCATGACGATGACCATCACGGGCATCATCATCATGACCACGATCATTCCCATCTCGGGCCGATGGATGTGCGCGTCAGGGCGCTCGAGACGATCCTGACCGAGAAGGGCTATATCGATCCGGCGGCGCTCGACGTGCTGATCGAGACCTACGAGACGAAGGTCGGGCCGCATAACGGGGCGCGGGTCGTCGCCCG
>JBDHTH010000470.1:0-3275 GCA_039808545.1 Phreatobacteraceae bacterium
CCGACGGCGCCGCGCTGTTCGGCCGGGGCTCGATCGGCCAGGAGATGGTCGCGGCCTTCAAGGCCAATAACCGCACGACCGATTGCCGGGCGATCGCGCTCGAGGACCTCAACACCGGCATCGCGGCGAGCGGCACGATCACGTTCGGCGGCACCGGCGCCGGCGTCGTCTCGGTCTGGATCAACAACCGGCGAGCTCGGTTCACGGCGACCGCCACGATGACGGCTGCCCAGATGGCGACCGCGCTCGCGGCCGCGATCACCGCGCTGCCCGACATGCCGGTGACGGCCGCGGCGGCTGCCGGCGTCGTGACGCTGACCGCCAAGCACAAGGGCACCGCCGGCAACGCGATCGACCTGCGCGTCGGCCGCTACGCGGACGAGCAGCTGCCCGCCGGCATCACCGCCGCGATCGTCCCCATGGCGTCCGGCGCCGGCAACCCCGACGTCACCGCCGTGCTCGACGCGCTGGCGGGCGAGTGGATCACAGATTGGGCCTTCGCCTGGGACGACGCCGCCAACCTCGCGGCGATCGCCGCGAATTTCGCCGACCGCTACAAGGCGATGGGCAAGCGGGACGCGCATGGCTATCTCGGCCATCGCGGCACCTTCGGCGAACTCGGTACCAAGGGCGCGCTCACCAATGTGCCCTTCCTGTCGGCGATCGGCGCCAAGCGCTCGCCGTCGCCGCCCTGGGCCTGGGCCGCGGCCCTGGCGGGCGTCGCCGCCTTCCAGCTCACCAACGACCCGGCCCGCCAGCTGCGCAGCCTGGTGCTCGCCGGCATCGCGGCGCCAGACGCCCTCGACGGCTTCACGGATGCCGAGCGCGACCTGCTGCTGCGGACCGGCATCAGCACCTGGACGCGTCTCTCCGACGGCTCGGTCGTGCTCGACCGCGTCATCACGACCTACAAGACCTCGACGCTCGGCGCGGCCGACACGGCCTGGCTCGACATCATGACGCCCAAGACCGTGACGCGGATTCGGTACGACTGGGCGACCTATATCGCGCTCACCTATCCGCGCCACAAGCTCGCCGACGACGGCTCGGTCGCGTCGCATTACAGCGACAGCGTCGCGACCCCGAAGCGCCTGCACGGCTCCTGGGCCTCGCGCTGCGCGCTCTATGAGCGGCTGGGCTGGATCGAGGACACCCGGCGCACGCTCGAGGAATCGCATTTCGAACGCGACGAGAGCGACCGGAACCGCGTGAACGCGTCCCAGCGCATCCGCATCCTCGGCAACCTGATGATCCTGGCGGCCGAGCTCGGCTTCGACGCCTGACGCGCCTTAAGGCGCATTGAAAGGAGAGAGAGATGCAGGTTCTCGGCATCGTCGACATCGTCTGGCAGGGCCGCAACATCCCGGTCGAGAAGGGCGGCAAGGTCAAGCTCGGCGGCATCGCCAACAAGGCGGTCGCCTATGGCCAGAAGGTCGGGCGCAGCCAGGAATTCATGGCCTCCGAGATCGAGGTCAAGACGCCGCTCGAGAAGGGCCAGCGCGTCAAGGACCTCTACCAGGTCGGAGAGGGCGAGCTGCAGGTGCATTGCGACACCGGGCAGATCTACTCGTTTCCGGACGCCTTCTTGATCGACCTCCGCGAATTCGAGGGCGGCGAGGGCGGCAAGGTGCCGCTCAAATGGTCGGCCGGCCATTACGAGGAGATCCTGCCGTGAGCCGCCTCACCATCGCGCCGGTCTCCGACGACGTCGTCGACGAGGGCGCGCCGCCCGCCGCGGCCGCCGGCGGCGGCGCCGCGGACATCGTCGACGAATCGGCCGCCGCGCCGGAGAACAAGGTCGAGCTGCCGCGGCAGGTCCGCCGCAACGAGGACGGCTCCCTGACGCTGCCGCTGCGCCAGGCGATCGCGATCCAGATCCGCGATAGTAACGGCGCGGTGCGCCAGGAGACCGTCGACAGCCTGACGTTCCGGCCGCTCAACGGCGCCGCGCTCTTGAAGATCCAGGAGACCAAGGCCTCGCGCCAGACGATCGTCTCGCTCGCGCTGGCGGCCGGGATCAGCGAGCCGCGCGCGCAGCGCGTCTTCAACGAGATGCTGCTCTCCGATGTGAAGGCGGCGTCAGCGTGCATGGAATTTCTTAACGAGTGAGTGGCCGGACGACTGGCTGCTGATCCTCGCGGCGACCGCCCGCTTCTACGGCGATATCGAAGCCGTGAGGCGGATGAGCCTCGCGGAGCTGCGGCTCTGGCACAACGCGGCCGCCGAGCTCGTGCAGCGCGAGCGGGAGGGGCAGGCATGAACGACGTCGATCTGCTCGTGAGCCTCCTCGCCGGCGCCGCCTTGGCCGCGACCGGCCTCATCGTCGCCGGCCTCGCGCTCGATCGTCCACCGTTCGTGTTCGGCGGCATCGCGGTCGCCTGGCTCGCCACGCTCCTCGAGGCGGCCGTCAACGACGGCTGGCGGAGCCGCTGATGGCCAATAGCCGAGACCTCAAGGTCCGCGTCCTCGTCGAGCTGGTCGACAAGCTCACCAAGCCGATGAACAAGATCGGCTGGCACCCCGCCGAGCTCGGCAAGCGTCTGGCGGATCTCGGGCGCCGCATCGGCCTTATCGGCGCGGCGCTCGCGGCGATCTCCTTCGTCGGCCCGATCCAGCAGGCGGCCGCCTGGGACGCGGCGCTGCGCGACATCGCGATCACGGCCGGCAAGACCGGCGCCGAGGTCGAGGCGATGATCGCCCAGCAATCGGCGGCCTATCAGAAGATGGCCCTCGAGGTCGGCCAGAAGAGCGCCGACCTCGCCAAGGGCGCGCAGATCCTGATCGGCGCCAATGTCGATCCGGCGGTCATCGACAAGCTGATGCCGCAGATCGGCCGCGTCTCCACGGCCGCCGGCGCGGCGGTCGAGGACACGACCCGCACCGCGCTGTCTCTCTACCAGACCCTGAAAGTGCCGGCCGAGCAGATGGAGCTGGCGATGGCCAAGCTCATCACCGCCGGCAAGCTCGGCCGTTTCGAGTTCAAGAACATGGCGTCCGAGTTCCCGGAACTGACGGCCCAGATGGCCAAGCTCGGCGTTACCGGGATGGAGGCCGTCAACTTCCTCGGCGCCGCGTTGCAGACCGCCATGCTCGGGACCGACAGCCCGACGTCGGCGGCGAACAATCTGAAGAACTTCCTGACGAAAATTGCGGCGCCGGAGGCGATCGGCAAGTTCAAGAAGGAGTTGCAGGTCGACCTGCCGGGGCTCCTCGCCAACGCCTCGGCGAAGGGCATCAACCCGGTCGAGGCCGTCATCGCGAAGATGACGGACAAG
>JBDHTH010000471.1:0-3274 GCA_039808545.1 Phreatobacteraceae bacterium
AGAGACCGGCCTGAGCTGCGGCGTCACGGCCCGCGCCGGACGGGCCGATCTTCAGCTCCAGGCCCGCGAATATCTGCTGCTGGTCATGCAGCGGGGCAGGGCGACGGTCCACCGCGAGGATGGAACGGAGGTCGAGATCGGTCCGGGCGAGGGCGTGACTTTGCCAATGGGCGCGCGATACCGCTGGACGCAGGATGCCGACACCGTCGTCTACGAAGCCCGTCTCGGAGCGCCGACGGCGTGCGCCGGCGACGGCGGCATCGTCGCGGTTCACCCCGACAAGCTCGAAGCCGAGATGAGCCCGAGCGCCGCGCCCAAGGCGGAGCTGCTGATCGGTCCGACGCCGGAGCAGGCCGCGCGCCGCTGCTTCGCCGATCCCACGGGCCAGTGGACGGTGGGGGTCTGGCGCAGCACGCCCTATCACCGCCGCACCATGCCGTTCCCCAAGCACGAGATGATGTACCTGCTGAGCGGCTCGCTGTCGCTCACCGCGCCGGGCAAAGAGCCGGAGGTGTTCCGGGCGGGCGACACGCTCCTGATCCCACGCGGCACGGTGTGCGACTGGAAGACGGACGGGATGTCGAAGATCTACTGCATCTTCGAGAGCCGGCCGCCCGCGTGACGGGTGATCCGCGGAAGTGGTGCCATCGAATTCGCCGCGAGGCAGTCCTTGCGGCGGTGCCGTCATCGCCAGGAATATTCTGCAACAAGGGGCGCTCCGGCCCGATCGGAAGGGGGAACTGATCATGCGCTACGATACCGAACGTGACCTCGGCGGGCGGCGGCCCGCTTCGACCCTCCGCAAAAGGCTATCGGTGGCGATGGTCGGGGCGCTCGGGCTCGCCCTGTCGTTCGTCGCAGCGCCGGCGGCGTGCGCCGCCGAGCTCCGCATCGCGATGACCAGCAACTTCTCGAGCCTCGACCCACATCCGGCGACGGCCGTTGCGCTCGATCTGTCGATCGACAGCCATGTTTATTCCTCGCTCATCACCATGGCACCGGGCTCCAAGCTGGAGCCGGGCCTTGCCGCGTCGTGGAAGCTCGTCGACGACAAGACCTGGCGCTTCGAGCTGCGGCCGGGCGTGAAGTTCCCGAACGGCGAGGCGGTCACGCCGGAGGTCATCCGCTGGAACGTCAAGCGCATTCAGGACCCGAAGACGAAGTCACCGAACGCCAGCCGCTATGCGCTGATCGAGGATGTGAAGGAGGTCGGCCCGACGACGTTCGACATCGTCACGAAGGCGCCGTTCCCGGCCCTGCCGGCCCAGCTCACGATGCTCTACATCATGGCGCCGAAATGGACCGAGACGCATAACCCGGCGATCGAGGCGATGGGCACCGGGCCGTACAGCCTGGTCGAGTTCCGCAGCGGCGACCGCGTCGTGCTCAAGGCGCGCGACGATTATTGGGGCGAGAAGCCGGCCTTCGACCAGGTGGTCTTCCGCATCATGCCGGAGCCCAGCACGCGCGTTTCCGCGCTGCTCGCGGGCGAGGTCGACTTCGTGACGGGCTTCCTGCCGATCGAGATCAAGCGCATCAACGACACGGGCCGCGCGATCGCCAAGTCGATCCCCAGCAACCGCGTCGTGATCCTCAAGTTCAACAGCCTGAAGCCGCCCTTCAAGGACAACAACCTCCTCCGCCAGGCTTTCAACTACGCGATCGACAAGCAGGGGATCATGGAAGCGGTCTGGCACGGGGCGGGCGCGCTCAGCAACTGCCAGATCCTGAACTCGCAGTATTTCGGCTATAATCCGGAGCTGAAGCCCTACCCCTACGATCCCGCGAAGGCGAAGCAGCTCCTCGCGCAGGCCGGTTTCCCGAACGGCCTCGAGATCGAGGCGGAGGTGCCGCGCGGCCGCTATCTCGCGGGCGAGGATATCGTCCAGGCGATCGCGGCCCAGCTCGGCGAGATCGGCGTGAAGGTCAAGATCACCGAAATGGAGTTCAGCCGCTATTTCACCAAGCTCCAGGCCGGCGGCATGGCGCAGATGGGCTATATCGGCACGGCCTGGCCGACGCTCGACGCCGATGGCGGCCTCACGGCGCTGCTGCCCGGCTTTCCGGACGCCTACTACGAGAACGACACCTTCGTTAACCTGATGGCCGCGGCGCGCACCGAGATGAATGTCGAGAAGCGCAAGGCGCTCTACGCGGAGGCGACGAAGAACATGTGCGAGAACCCGCCCGTGATCTTCCTGTTCGACCAGCCCTTCACCTACGCGATGTCGCCGAAGATCTCGTGGCAGGTTCGCGGCGACGATTGGCTGCGCGCCTACGATTTCAAGCCCAACAACTGACGAACCGGGGAGGGCGCCATGGCTCGCTATGTCCTGACGCGCCTCCTCGAGGGCCTCGGCGTGATCCTCTGCGTGGTGACGATCGTCTTCGTCGTCACACGCCTTCTCGGCGATCCGGCGGCGCTGCTGGTGCCGCCGGGCACGAGCACCGCCGATATCGCGGCCTTCAAGCACAATCTCGGACTCGATCGGCCGATCTGGCAGCAGTACCTCACCTTTCTGGCCGATGCGCTGCGCGGTGATTTCGGAACCTCCTTCACGCAGCACAGGCCGGCCTTCGACATCATTGCGGAGCGCCTGCCGGCGACGATATCGCTGGCCGTCACGGCGCTCGTCCTCGGCGTCGTCGTCGGCGGGGTGCTTGGCGTCGCCGCCGCCGTGAAGGAAGGCACCGTGCTCGGCACGATCCTCATGATCCCTGCGCTGATCGGGCAGGCGACGCCGATTTTCTGGCTCGGCCTCGTGCTGATCGAGATCTTCGCCGTGTCGCTGCGCATCCTGCCGACCGGCGGCCTCGGCGGGCCGTCGCATTTCATCCTGCCGGCGATCACGCTCGGCACCTTCACGACCGCGGCCGTGGCGCGCCTCCTGCGTTCCTCGATGATCGAGGCGATGAACGAGGACTATATCCGCACCGCGCTCGCCAAGGGGCTGGCGCCGCGCATCGTGCTGGTGCGGCATGCGCTCAAGAACGCGCTGCTGCCGACGCTGACGATGGTCGGCATCCTGGCCGGCGAGTTGCTCGGCGGCGCCGTGATCACCGAGACGGTCTTCGCGTGGCCGGGTGTCGGGCTCGCCATCATGGAGGCGATCCAGACCAGCGACTTCGCGGTCGCGCAGGCTGGGGTGATCGTGGTCGCGACGATCTTCGTTCTCATGAACATGGCGGTCGACTTCCTGTATCTGGCGATCGATCCGCGCATTCGCCTGGCGGCCGCCGCATGAGCGCGCCCTCAACCGTCACGGGGATGCCG
>JBDHTH010000472.1:0-3273 GCA_039808545.1 Phreatobacteraceae bacterium
CGGATGACGAAGAAGCGCGGCGCCGGCGGGCTGTCGTCCGCCGAGCTTTCGAGCCTGCTGGACGACATGCGCGGCGTGCAAGCCGTGGAGCGGCGCGCGCCGGCCAAGCCGGCGCGGCGCTACGACACGAGCTTCGAGACCCTGCCGGGCTTCGCCGATCTCGCCAACCAGCGGGCGGCCGGCGAGGCGCTGGGCCTCTCCAACCCTTACTATCGGCTGCACGAGGCGCGGGCCGGCGCCGCCGCCCGCGTCGAGGGGCGCGAGGTCGCCAATTTCGCCTCCTACGACTATCTCGGCCTGAACGGCCATCCCGAGATCACGGCGGCGGTGAGCGCCGCCGCCCGCGACTGGGGCACCAGCGTCTCGGGCAGCCGGCTGACGGCCGGCGAGCGGCCGGCGCACCGGGCGCTCGAGGCGGCCCTCGCGGATCTCTACGGCGCGGAGGCGGCGCTCGCCTTCGTCAGCGGCCATGCGACCGCCCTGTCGGTGATCGCGACGCTGCTCGGCAACCGCGACCTGATCGTCTTCGACGCGCTGATGCATAACTGCGTGACGCTCGGCGCGCAGCTTTCGGGCGCGACGCGCCGCTCCTTCCCGCATAACGACCTCGCGGCGCTGGAAGCCGTGCTGAAGCGCGAGCGCGACCGGCACGAGCGTGTGCTGATCGTCACCGAGGGGCTGTTCTCGATGGACGGCGACGGGCCGGACCTCGCTGGCCTCGTCGCGCTGAAGGAGCGCTACGGCGCCTGGCTGATGGTCGACGACGCGCATGCGCTGGGCGTGCTCGGCGCGCGCGGGCACGGCATCGCGGAGCATTGCGGCCTCGATCCGGCCGGCGTCGACATCTGGTTCGGCACGCTCTCGAAGACGCTGGTGAGCTGCGGCGGCTACATCGCCGGCAAGGAGAGCCTCATCCAGTACCTGAAGGCCTTCGCGCCCGGCATGGTCTACAGCGTCGGGCTGCCGGTGGGGGTGGCGGAAGCCGCGCGCGTCGCGATCGAGTTGATGCGGCGCGAGCCGGAGCGTGTGGCGCGGCTGCAAGGCATCAGCCGGGCCTTCCGCGACCGCGTGCATCAGCTCGGCTTCGATGTCGGCCCGGCCTGGGGCTACGGGATCGTGCCGGTGATCGTCGGCAATACGCTGAAAACCGTGATGCTCGCGGAGCGCATGCTGAAGCGCGGCGTCAACGTGTTCCCGGTGCTGCCGCCGGGCGTGCCGGAGCGCTCGGCGCGGCTGCGCTTCTTCCTGTCGGCCGCCCATACGGACGCGCATCTGGAAGCCGCGATCGCGGTGCTGACCGAGGAAGGGGCGGCGCTGGGGCTCATCCGGCGCTGACGATCATCGAGAGCGGCGCCGCCGCGCCGCCTCCAGCGCCGAGAGCCAGGCCTCATAGGCGCGGTCCCAGCCGACCGCGTCACGGCTCGCCGCGACGCGGGTGCGGAAATCCGCGAGCCCGGCGCCCATCGCCATGACGGCATCGGCGAAGCCCGCGACATCGGCGGTCGGGAAGAGCAGGCCCGTCTCCCCGTCGCGCACCTGGTCGGGGATGCCGCCGGCCGCCGGCGCGATCACCGGCGTGCCGCTCGCCAGCGCCTCCAGCACCGCGAGGCTGGCATTCTCATAGGGCGAGGCGGTCGCGTAGATGTCGGCATTGGCGAGCAGCCGCCCGACCTCGGCATGCGGTACCCTGCCGAGATGATGGCCGCTCGGCAGGCCCGCCAGCATCGCCTCGACCTCGGCGCGCAGCGGCCCGTCGCCCGCCACCAGGATGCTGACGGCATCGCCGCAGCGGTCCGCGAGCGCGGGCAAGGCCTCGCGCCAGAAGGCCCAGCCCTTGTCGGCGGTCAGGCGGCCGAGGATCAGTAGCGTGCGGCTGTGGTCGGGGATCGCGAGGCGCCAGCGCGTGCGCCAGTAGCCGGGGCTGTGCAGGGTCGGCCGGAAGGCGGCGAGGTCGGCGCCGTTGAAGCGGCCCGAAACGCCGTTGCGCAGCCCGAAGCCGGTAAGCCGGCGATGCGTGACCTCGCTCGGCACCAGGGTGCGGTCGAAGCGGTTGTAAAGGCGCGTCAGCACGCGCCAGGCGGCGGCCTGCCCGGTCCGCAGCAGCGGCTTCGGCAGGCCGCTCCATTCGGCATCCGCGTAATCGATGAAATTCGTGTGGTAGAAAGCGAGGATCGGCACCTTGCGGGCCTTCGCGAAGCGCAGCGCGGCGCTGCGCCACAGCCCGGCCAGCAGGCGCTCGGGCTCCTCGACATGGATGATGTCGGGCCGGAAGCCCTCGAGCGCCGCCTCGATCGCCGCGTTGGCGGCGCGCACCGGGTTGCGGTCGCCCGCAACGCCGCCGACCGGCCGGCTCTTGAGGCCGAGCAGCGCGACATTGGCGAGGCCGCTCTCGGCCGGCCCCGGCTTCGTCCGCGGCGCCATCAGCAGCACCGAATGGCCGTCGCGCGACAGGCGCCGGACGCGCTCATGCACGCTCACCGAGACGCCGTCGAGAACGGGCAGGTAGCCGGACGCGATGATCGCGATACGCATGGAGGCCGGTCAGCCGAGGCCGTGGCGGCGATAAAGGCGCAGCAGGTCGAGCGCCATGTCCTTCTCGGTGCGGTCGTAGCTGGTCGTCAGGCTCATGGCGCGCACCATATCGGGATTTCGCACGAGGCGCGCGAGGATCGCGTGCAGAGCCTGCGGATTGCCGCGCTCGAAGGCGAAGCCGCTCTCGCCCTCGGTGATGAACTCGGTCATGCCCTCGACATCCGAGACCACGACCGGCGTATGGGTGGCGAGCGCCTTGAGCAGCGTCAGCGGGCTGTTCTCGTACCAGGTCGAGGGCAGCACCAGGAGGTCGAGCTCGGCCATCACGGCGGCGGCCTCGGCAGGCGCGAAGGTGCCGCGGAAGGTGACCGGCATGTCGCGCGCCACGGCGCGCAGGTCGCGGGCATAGTCCGGCGACTGATCCTCCGAGCCCCAGATCTCGACCGTGTAGAGCTCGGTCGGGATGTATTGCAGCCCCTGCAGCAGGATATGCGGTCCCTTGTGATAGAGGAGCTGGCCGACGAAGCCGATCTTGAGCGGCCCCTCCCGCCGCGCCGACTTCGGGCTGCGGTCGATATCGACGCCGAAGCTGCTGAGGGTCAGCGGCGCGGGGCAGCCATTGGCCTCGAAGGCCTGTTTCAGGAACCGTGACGGCGCGATCGCCGCGGCATACCGGCTCATCGCGTCGCGGAAGACCTCCGGCCGGTCGATCACCGAACGGGCATAGTCGTAGAGGCGCGG
>JBDHTH010000473.1:0-3252 GCA_039808545.1 Phreatobacteraceae bacterium
CGGGTGTAGCTCAGGGGTAGAGCACGACCTTGCCAAGGTCGGGGTCGAGGGTTCGAATCCCTTCGCCCGCTCCAATTTTCCGCAAGATGAAGACGTCATGGATGGCCCGGAAAGGGCCGTCGATGGCGTTTCCGCGTGTGCCTTGTCGTAAGAGGCGCCGCCCGATTCGCGCCGCGCTTTGCGGCGCGGCAGGAATCGATGCCCGAAAGCTTCTACTCCGTGACGCCGATCGGCTGGACGACCGTGCCCCGGCCCTGAACGGTCAGGCAGAGGAAGGCGTATTTCACCGGGACATCGACGACCTGCAGCGCGAAGATCACCGAGGAGGCGGTCTCGCCGGGCTGGGCGGCGCGGCCGGCCGGCGCGGGGCCGAAGGCGACGCCCTTCACGGTGGCGGCCGGATAGGTCGTGCCGAGCTTCTGGCTCGCCTCCAGCAGGCATTTCTTCTGCTCCAGCGTGGCGTCGGCCGCGAAAGCCGGTGCCATGCCGATCGCCAAGGCCGCTGCTGCCGCCAAGATCTTCATAGGTTTCCCCGTGTCGTGGTTTGGGTGATCGAGGGCCGCAGTCGAGACCATCGGCCGGGCCGTGGTCAAGGCGGAAGTTCCGTTAGGGAAGGTCGACCCCGATCAGCCGATCAGGATTGCGATGCGGTGCATGGCGTTGCAGGCGTAGCCGCCGGGATTCCAGTTGTTCGGCACGAAGGGCTGCGCGATGCCGGCCTTGGTGGTGGCGCGCGCAACGAGCTCATAATAGCCGTCGGTCTCGAAGGGCACGGAGGCGTTCCAGCGCACCCAGTCGTAGCGGTTGCGCGGCGGATCGAGCTCTGCCGCGATCCAGGTCGCGCCGTTGTCCTTCGAGACGTCGACGCGGTCGATCTCCTCGTCGCCAGCCCAGGCGGCGCCGCGCAGCAGGATCTCGCGGGTGGCGGGGGAATAGCGCCTGCCATGGGCCGGCGCCGTGATGATCGAGCGCACCGGCATCGATTCGAGCACGTCGAAGGGCACGCCCTCATGCGCGCCGCCGGGGATCAGCGGCCGGCGCGGCATGCGGTAGCTGGTGCCGAGCATGCCCTTGCCGTCATGCTCGCGGTCGCGGATGAGGATGCGGTTCAGCCATTTCTGCGAGAGCGAGCCCGGCCAGCCCGGCACGACAAGCCGCAGCGGGCCACCATGGGCGAGCGGCAGCGGCTCGCCGTTCATGCCGAAGGCGAGGAGCGTGTGCGGCTCGCGCGCCTTCTCGATGCGCATGCCGCGCGACAGCGCCTCGGCGTCGTTCGATCCCGGCACGACCGCGTCGGCGCCGTAATGGGCCGTGTAGATGCCGCTTTCCTTCACGCCGGCGGCTGAGAGGACATCGGCGAGGCGCACGCCCGTCCATTCGGCGCAGCCGACGCCGCCATGCTTCCAGGGCGTGCCCTTCGGCGCCGGCTGGAAGAAGGTGCGGCCGTTCCCGCCGCATTCCAGGACCATATGCAGCGACACGGTCTCGAAGCGCGTCTTCAGCTCCGCGACGCTGAGGTCGAGCGGCGTCTCGACCTCGCCCTCGATTTTGAGCCGCCAGTCGTCGTTCTCGCCGGCGATATCCGGCACCTGGCCGTTGTTGCGGATGAAGAAGCGGCTGGTCGGCGTCGTGTCGGCGTCGAGCAGGTGCACGGGCGTCTGGATGACGAGCGGCATCTCCTCGATCGTCTCGAGGCGCTTGTCCTTGCTCGGGCCTTGGTCGGTCTTGGACAGCATCGCTCGGTCTCCGCCTTTCGGTTGCTCGGCAAATCATAGGCCGGTGCGCGAATTCGCCAAGCCTCATGCCTGCCGCCCGGAACTCGGAGGCGGCCGGGCGCGTTCACCAAGGCTTGGTGTCGCTCGTGACAGGAAAGGTTCGCTCGCCTATCGTCACGGCGAAACGAATGCCCTTCGAGGAGACGTCGATGCGCCTATGGATCGCTGCTTTGCTTGCCGCCGGTAGCCTCATCCTCGTGCCGATGGGCGAGGCGGCGGCGCAGACGAAAATCATCGTGAAGAAGCGCGCCGCGCCGCAGAGCTACCTGTCGACCGCCCGCACCGGGCAGCCGCAGACGCCGAACGCGCAGCGCGTCTCCGTGCATTCCTCCACGCCGCTCTGGGGCACGACCTACGGCAACTCGCCGCTGCAGTCGCGCTACCCGCTGCCGGGGCCGTTCGACCTGCCCGGCAAGTGGTGAGATAGGCGCGGCTAGGCCGCGCCGTACCTCCAAGTGGTAAATCATAGGCGCGGCTAGGCCGCGTCGTCCTTCGCTCCGGCTCAGGCCGCGAGGCGATCGAGCTCCGCCTCGATCGCGGCGCCCATCTCGCTCGTCGTCACCGGCGTCATGCCGGGCCCCGCGATGTCGGCCGTGCGGATGCCCTTGTCGAGCACCGCGGCGATCGCCGCCTCCAGCATGTCGGCCTCCTTCTGGAGATCGAAGGAATAGCGCAGCGCCATGCCGAAGGACGCGATCATCGCGATCGGATTGGCCTTGCCGGTGCCCGCGATGTCGGGCGCCGAGCCATGCACCGGCTCGTAGAGCGCCTTGCGCTTCTTGGTCTTCGGGTCGGTCTCGCCGAGCGAGGCGGAGGCCAGCATGCCGAGCGAGCCGGTGAGCATCGCGGCAACGTCCGACAGCATGTCGCCGAACAGGTTGTCGGTGACGATCACGTCGAACTGCTTGGGGGCGCGCACGAGCTGCATGCCGCCGGCATCCGCCAGCATGTGCTCCAGCTGCACATCGGGGAATTCGCGCTTGTGAACCGCCGTGACGACCTCGTTCCACAGCACGCCCGACTTCATGACGTTGCGCTTCTCCATCGACGTCACCTTGTTGCGGCGCTTCCTCGCCAGCTCGAAGGCGACGCGCGAGATGCGCTCGATCTCGTAGGTGTCGTAGACCTGGGTGTCGACGGCGCGCTTCTGGCCGTTGCCGAGATCCGTGATGGTCTTGGGCTCGCCGAAATAGACGCCGCCGGTCAGCTCGCGCAGGATCATGATGTCGAGCCCCTCGACGAGCTCGCGCTTCAGCGAGGAGGCCTCGGCGAGGGCCGGATAGGTCACGGCGGGGCGCAGATTGGCGTAGAGCGCGAGCTCCTTGCGCAGGCGCAGCAGGCCGGCCTCGGGGCGGTTATCGTAGCCGACCTTGTCCCATTTCGGCCCGCCGACCGCGCCGAACAGCACCGCGTCGACCGATTTGGCGATCGCCATCGTCGCATCGGTGATCGACACGCCGTGGGCGTCGTAGCAGGC
>JBDHTH010000474.1:0-3249 GCA_039808545.1 Phreatobacteraceae bacterium
AACCCCCGGGGGCTGGCCTCTTCGAACGGAATCGTTTGAAGGGTTGAAGCAGTCTCTGTTCTTTTGGAATCGGTCGCTGTCCTGCCTTTTGATCGAAACGATCAAATGGCAGTGCGATCTTGACGGAGCGCGCATGCCATGACGATCGGGCTCGGGCCTGACATCGCGGCCGCCTTCCTGCTGCTGTTCGCCCGGCTCGGCGCGCTGGTGATGACGATGCCGGCGCTCGGCGAGCGCGGCATCCCGGCCCGCATCCGCCTGTCGATCGGACTGATCCTGACGCTGGTGCTCTATCCGATCGTCAAGCCGAACGTCGCGCCGCTGATCGGGGCCGGGGTCGGGGCGATCGGCCTCGCGGTGATCGTCGAGGTGGCGGTCGGGCTGGTGGTCGGGATCGCGGGGCGTATCGCGGTCGCCTCGGTGCAGACCGCCGGGGCGGTGATCGCGCAGCAGATCGGGCTCGGCTTCGTGCAGGCGATCGATCCGACGCAAGGGGCGCAATCGGCGATCTTCGCCAATTTCCTCGCCGTCACCGGGCTGGCGCTGATCTTCGCCACGGACCTGCATCACCTGGTGATCCTCGGCCTCGTGGAGAGCTACCGGATCTTCCCGGCCGGCGCGCTGCCCGACACGGCCGACACGGCGGCCTTCATCGTCGGGGCGGTGAGCGGCTCCTTCAAGGCGGCGATCCAGATCTCGGCGCCGTTCCTCGCCTTCGCGCTGCTGTTCAATGTCGGGCTCGGCCTCGTCAACCGGATGATGCCGCAGATGCAGGTGTTCTTCGTCGGCACCCCGCTCGCCATCCTGCTCGGCTTCGTGCTGCTGGCGGCGGTGATCGCCGGCATGATGACCGCCTATCTCGGCCAGATCGAAGCCTATCTCGGCGCGCTCGCGGGGCGGCGCTGAGCATGGCCGAGCAGGACCAGGACAAGGAACGCACAGAAGAGCCGACCCAGAAGAAGCTGGACGAGGCGATCAAGCGCGGCGACGTCGCCAAGAGCCAGGAGGTCGTCACCTGGTTCATGCTGCTGGCGGCGGGGCTGGCGCTGGTCGCGCTCGTGCCGGCGACCGCGAGTGGATTGACGCAGACCTTCCGCGGCCTGCTCGCCAATGCCGGCACCGTGCCGGCCGACGGCGCCGGCCTGATGCGGGCGGGGCGCGCGGTGCTCGTCGACACGCTCTACTGGATGGCGCTGCCGCTCGGCCTGTTCGCGGCGGCGGGGCTCACGGGTAGCCTTCTGCAGCACCGCCTGGTGTTCACCGGCGAGCCCTTGAAGCCGAAGCTTTCGAAGATCTCGCCGCTCGCCGGCTTCAAGCGGCTGTTCGGCGCGCAGGGGATCTTCGCTTTTCTCAAGGGCATCGTGAAGGTCGCGGTGGTGGCGGCCGTCGTCTATGTCGTGGCGCGGCAGGAATGGGCGGGCCTCGGGCGGCTGGCGCTCAGCGAGGTCGGCGCGCTGCCGGGCGCGACGCTCGCGACGATCCTGCGGGTCGTGATCGGCGTCATCGCGGCGATGACGGTGATCGCGGTCGTCGATTTCCTCTGGCAGTGGCAGAGCTGGCGGCGGCGCCAGCGGATGACGCGCGAGGAGATCAAGGAGGAGATGAAGCAGAGCGACGGCGACCCGCAGATCAAGGCGCGCATCCGCCAGATCCGCATCGAGCGCTCGCGCCGACGCATGATGGCCAAGGTGCCGACCGCCACGGTGGTCATCACCAACCCGACCCATTTCGCGGTGGCGCTTCACTACGAGCCGGGCATGAGCGCGCCGGTCTGCGTCGCCAAGGGCGTCGATGCGCTGGCCTTCAGGATCCGCGAGGTGGCGACGGGCGCCGGCGTGCCGCTGGTCGAGAACCCGCCGCTGGCGCGCGCGCTGCACGCCACGACCGAGATCGACCAGGAGATCGATCCGGAGCATTACCGCGCGGTGGCGGAAGTCATCGGCTACGTTCTCGGTGTCCGCAAGCGCAATTGAGGCGAAGTTGTGCAGGTCTTGTCTTCCAGACTTCGCGCCTCACGATCCAGTGATAACAGCCTCACAATGAATTGACGCGCTGTTTTCGAACTGTGGCGAACAACTGCCACCTTCGACGATTACATCAGCATCGGCGGCGATCATTCACGACGGCAGGAATGGCTCCCGATTCGTTCCCCAATCGTCGCCGTCCGGGAGTTAGAATTTCATCCTGCCCGCGCCGGCCGCTGCGAAGCCGCGGATCGGCAACTTGGATATGGAGACGGACAATGTTCATCAAGACCACGATCGCGGCTGCGGCGCTGACCGTGATGGTCGCGGCGCCGGCGATGGCTTCGGGCGACGATTCCTTCGGCATCGACGATCGCTACAACACCGCGACCAACTACGACCTGCCGCAGGCGCAGGTCCATGACCGCTACATGGTGCAGAATGACCGCGTCTACATGCACCGCACCCGCGATCCGGTCGCGCGCTATGAGCGCATGCTCAATCGCAACGACCAGACCGGCAACCACTAATCTTCTCGAAACGCGCTAGAGGCCGATCAGCCCTAGTTGTTTCTGGGCTCGCGCGACCGGACGGGAAGCCGGCTTCCCCTTTTCCTGATCGCGCTCTGCCGGGAGGGCTGCGCCGCAAGGCGCAGCCCTTTCCATGTTCAGCCGAGCGTTTCCTTCACGGCCGCGATGAGCTGCTTCAGCGCGAAGGGCTTCGGCAGGAAGCCGAACACCTCGCCCTCGGGGAGGTTCTTCTTGAAGGCTTCCTCGGCATAGCCCGAGACGAAGATGAATTTCAGCTCCGGCTTGCGCTTGCGGATCTCGCCGAGCAGCGTCGGCCCGTCCATCTCGGGCATGACGACGTCGGAGACGACGAGGTCGACCGCCCAGTCATGCTCGTCCATGGCCTGCAAGGCCTCGACGCCGGAGCCGGCCTCGATCACCTTGAAGCCGCGCGAGGCGAGAGCGCGGGCGTTCAGCGCACGCAGCCCGTCCTCATCTTCCACGAGCAGGATCGTGCCCTGGCCGGTGAGATCGCGTACCGGCGCTGCGGGGCCGGCCGGCGCGGCCTGTGGCGCGGCGGTAGCGGGCACGGGGGCCGGCGCGTCGTCCTCCTCGCTCGGCGCGCCGACGTCGCGCGGCAGGTAGATGCGGAAGGTCGTGCCCTTGCCGACCGCGCTGTCGCAGAAGATCCAGCCGCCGGTCTGCTTGACGATGCCGTAGACGGTCGCGAGGCCGAGGCCGGTGCCCTTGCCGACCTCCTTGGTCGAGAAGAAGGG